>NZ_JCACHA010000452.1:0-2323 GCF_059503625.1 Skermanella sp. | reverse complement strand
CGGCGGCGACCTTGTAGCCGGCTTCCTTCAGCCCGAGCGAGATGGCCTCGCCGATGCCGCGGGTTCCTCCGGTGACGACTGCTACTCGTGCCATTTCTTGTTCCTTCCTTTTCGAGTTTTCGTCTACTGGTACCGGCCCGGGGGTCTTGGGCCGATATGGGCCGGTTCAGTGTAGTTTCACCGCCGGCTCGGTCCGGTGGGCGATGGTCCGCGCGACCGTCTCAAGGGCAACCTTGGATGATCCGTGCAGGGCCATAAGGTGCATCTTATAGAGGGATACGTACATCATGCGGGCGAAGTAACCCTCGATCATCATGTTGCCGCCGACCAGCTTGCCCATCAGGTTACCGACGGTAGAATATTTCCCCAGCGACACCAGGGAGCCGAAGTCGCGGTAGACGAACGGCTTCAGCGGCTTGCCTTCCAGCCGGTTGCGCAGCTGCTTCAGCAGGTGGGTCGCCTGCTGATGGGCCGCCTGGGCGCGCGGCGGGACCGGGGTAGTGCTGCCCTCGCGTGGGCAGGATGCGCAATCGCCCATCGCGAAGATGTCGGGGTCGCGGGTGGTCTGGAGCGTCGGCGTCACGACGAGCTGGTTGCTCCGCGTGACCTCCAGCCCGTCGAGGTCGCGGAGGAAGTCGGGACCCTTCACGCCTGCGGCCCAGACCACCAGTTCCGCCGGGATGAAGCCGCCGTCGGCCAGGGCGACGCCGTCCTTCCGGACCTCCGTCACCTTGGCTCCCGCCCGGATATCGACGCCGAGCTTGCCCAGCAGACCGGCCGTCGCTTCCGATATCCGTTCCGGCAAGGCAGGCAGGATGCGGGGCGCACCCTCGATCAACGTGATGCGGAAGTCCCGGTCCGGGTCGATCCGGTCCAGCCCGAAGGCCGCCACCTGCCGGGTGGTCCGGTGAAGCTGGGCCGCCAGCTCCGTTCCCGTGGCCCCCGCCCCGATGATCGCGACATGGAGCTGTCCGGGACGCACCGGCTCCGCCTGCGCATGCGCCCGGATGCAGGCGTTGACCAGACGGCGGTTGAAGCGCTCCGCCTGGGACAGGGTGTCCAGCGTGATCGCGAACTGCCTGACCCCCGGCGTGCCGAAATCGTTGGCGGTGCTGCCGACCGCCATCACCAGCGTATCGTAGTGGAACGACCGCGCCGGCGTGATCTCGTTGCCCTCGTCGTCGTGGGTCGCGGCAAGGCAGACCTCGCGCTTGGCGCGGTCCAGCCCGACCATCTCGCCGAAGCGGTAGCGGAAATGATGCCAATGGGCCTGCGCCAGATAGTCGAGCGCGTGGTTGTCGACGTTCATGCTGCCGGCGGCGACCTCGTGCAGCAGCGGTTTCCACAAATGGGTGCGCGACCGCTCGATCAGCGTGATATTGGCTTTCTTCCGCTTTCCCAGCTTGTCGCCCAACCCGGTCGCCAGTTCCAGTCCGGCGGCACCCCCTCCGACGATGACGATATGATGAAGCGTATCGCGCGCCGACGTTCGATTGTCGCTTATCCCCGTTTCGTCGGTGACCGCTCCTGCGGTCACCGTCCTTTCAGCCACTGTTTCTTCCGACATGGCTTGCCTCTCCGGCGGTTCAGGTTCTTGCCCGCGAAGCCGTTCCGATCCCAATCGCTTCCTCGTCCTCGATCAGCACGGATTCCGGATCGTCGGCTTCGTCGTCCGTCTCGTTGTTGAGGTGACGGTTCATGCGGTCCACGTCCAGGGCGCCTTCCCACTTGGCGACGACGACGGTTGCGACGCCGTTGCCGATCAGGTTGGTCAGCGCTCTCGCTTCCGACATGAAGCGGTCGACGCCTAGGATCAGCGCGATGCTGGCGACCGGGATGGTGCCGACGGACGCCAGCGTCGCCGCCAGCACGATGAAGCCGCTGCCGGTGACGCCTGCGGCACCCTTGGAGGTCAGGAGCAGCACGCCGATGATGCCGAGTTCCTGACTCAGGGTAAGGTCGGTGTTGGTCGCCTGCGCCAGGAAGATGGCGGCCATGGTCAGATAGATGCAGGTCCCATCGAGATTGAACGAGTAGCCGGTCGGGATCACCAGCCCGACCACCGACTTGTCGCAGCCCAGGTTCTCCATCTTGGCGATCATGCGCGGCAGGACCGATTCCGACGAGGACGTGCCCAGGACGATCAGCAGCTCCTCCTTGATGTACTTGATGAACTTGACGATGCTGAACCCGGCCAGCCGGGCGACGGTCCCCAGCACCAGGAAGATGAAGATCAGGCAGGTGGTGTAGAAGGCGAGCATCAACTGACCCAGCGACAGCAGCGAGCCGACGCCGTACTTGCCGATGGTGAAGGCCATCGCGC
>NZ_JCACHA010000451.1:0-2326 GCF_059503625.1 Skermanella sp. | reverse complement strand
GAGCGCCTCGTGGCGGAAGATCCGGCGTTCGCCCGCGATGTCGAGGCATGGCGCCGGCGGCTGGGCGCCCTTGACCGGACGGCGGCCCCTGAGACGGCGGACGACGCGCTGTGGAAGCGCATCGAGCAGTCGCTGGACAGGACGGACGATGCCCGCGCAAAGACGGCCGCACACAGCCTTGCCCCCCAAGCGGCGGCAAACCAGAACTTCTGGAGGCGCTGCGCGATGGGCGGATTGGCGGCATCGCTGCTGCTTACCGCCGGGTTGGTCGCTGCCGTGGCGACGCGGCCTGAAGAGCCCCTGTACGTCGCCGTCCTGCTGGCCGACGACAGGCGTCCCGGCGCTTTGATCCAGATTTATGAGGATCAGGAAGTCAAGCTGGTTCCGTTGCAGGAGTTCACGATACCGCCGGAACGGGTCTTCCAGGTCTGGACCCTGCCGACACCCCAAAGCGCTCCCGTTTCCGTCGGTTTGCTGTCACAGGCCAGATCGGTGCGGCTGAACTTGTCGGATCTGCCGTCGCCCGCCACCGATCAGTTCTTCGAGATCACCCTGGAGCCGGCGGGCGGATCGCCGACGGGGCGTCCGACAGGACCGGTACTGTACAAGGGAAATGCGGCGGAAACATTCTGACGCGCTTCCGTATCGAGCTTGGCGTGGGTGCAGGCTCATCCGCTACCGGTCCTGCGGCGCCCTTTGGCGCGGCTGCCGACACGGTCCGAATAGGCCCGGGTGATTTCGGCGCCGTAGAGGAAGATGGAGGCCGAGTAGTAGACCCAGAGCAGGATCAGCACGAACGACCCGGCGGCTCCGTAGGCGGAGGTAACGCCGCTCGTGCCGAGATAAAGGCCGATCAGCGACTTGCCGATGGTGAACAGGACGGCGGTGATAGCGGCCCCGAGCCAAAGGTCCGTCCAGGGTATCCGGGTGTCGGGGAGGGTCCGGTAGACCAGGGCGAACAAAACGGTGAAGACCACCAGGGAGCCGATCAGGTTGGCGGCCCAGACCACCACGAACAGCTCCGGCAGCATGCCTTCGAACCATCTGCCGACCGCTGCCAAACCTGCGCTGACGACCAGCGAGACGATCAGCAGGAAGCCGATCATCCCGATCAGGGCCAAGCCCTTCAGCCGCATCTTGACCAGCCATGTGAGGGACGAAGCACCCGGAGGCTCCGTCTTCCAGATGCGGTTCAGCGAGGTCTGCAACTCGACGAAGACGGTCGTCGCCCCTATCAGGATCGTCGAAATGCCGAAAACCGTCGCGATCGCGCCGGCCTTGATGTCGTTGGCGCTGGCGGCCATCTGCTTGAGGGTCGTCGCGGCTTCCTGTCCGATCAGTCCGCCGATCTGCACCATCAGCGCATCCTGGGCCACCTGCCGGCCGATGACGAGACCGGCGATCGCCGTGACCAGGATCACGAAGGGGGCAAGCGCGAAGATCGTGTAGAAGGCGATCGCGGCTCCCCGGGTCATGGCCTCGTCGTTGATCCAGCCCAGGGCGGCATCGACGACGATGTCGCGGGATTGCCTGACAAATCCCATGCGCGGTCTCCCTGAAAGGTAAGGGGAATATCCGGCCGATCGGCGGCGTCCGGGATGATGCCATCCTTCTTCAGTCAGACAACGAAAAGGCGGCAAAGGCAACTAAGTTCCATCCCCTCTATCGATTTAGGTATAGGCCATTGGATGTAGTCGAGAAAGAGTGTGACTATGACGTCATTCAATGTATTATCGCTAAATGCAGCAGGTCGGCGACAGTATGCCCGCTGCCGGGACTCCGAGAGCACGCATCGGGCACATGAATGGACTTGCGGTATGATTGGCACTTCCGCAACACACAATAGAGAAATATGCGTTACTTGAAGAATTGATTTAGATCAGTACAGCGACCAGATGCCACACTAGGTCTCTCTCCCGTATCTTAAGTTCATGTGTCACAACATTACTTCGGAATGCTCGGCAAACGCATTGCCCGATTTACTCTGGAGTATCGATCATGTTTCGTTCGTGGCACAACCTCGGCGCCGTCTCGACGCTTGCTCTCGCTCTGTTTGCGTTCGGCGCAACGGCTACAGCGAATGCCCAGGAAATGGACTTCAAGCCCAAGGCGGCGGGCGACATCAACATCCGTTTGCGCGCCCTTGGCGTGTTCCCCGATGAGAGTGGCAGCGTCAAGACTGCCGGGGGTGCCGATACCGGCCTGGATGCAAAAGTGGGGAATGCCTACGTTCCCGAAGTGGACTTCTCGTATTTCCTGACCGACAACATCGCCCTCGAACTGATCGCCGCGACCGCGCGCCACGAGGTGGACGCCAAGGGTCCCG
>NZ_JCACHA010000450.1:0-2328 GCF_059503625.1 Skermanella sp. | reverse complement strand
TTCCGACCATCCTTTACGGCGCCGGGCCGCACTCCCTGCTGGATGCCAACGGGCACCGGGCGGACGAGAAGCTGGTGCTGGAGGATCTGCGCAAAGCGACCCAGGTGGTTGCGCTGACGCTCGCCGATCTTCTGAGCGCCTGATCCACCTTCGGCGCCTGATATTTCCTGCGCCGGACTATCGGCGCAGGAGCTTTGCCAGCCAGGGCCGTTGCGCCTCAGCCAGTTCGGCGCGGAGACGCTTCACCGTGGCTTCAAGCCTGTCCACTTCCCCCTGATGACGTTCGGCATCGGCGACGCGCTGATCGTTCGCCTCCTCGATGCGTGCTTGAAGGCTGGATACCTCCTGACGCAGGCGGTCGAGTTCGGCGCGCAGCCGGTCGCGCTCGATCGTTTCGCCGGTGACCTGAGCTATCGATTTGGCCGATCCGCTCGCCTGAGCTTTGCGCGATGCGATTGTCGCCTCCCCCTGCCTTCGAGATGCCGAACACTCCGGAACCTCATTCGGTTGCAACCTATCCCGCTACGGTTGAAGTCTTCAAGGACTCCTGTGGAGCAGCACCTGGCCCAAGGGGCTCGGCCGGCACCAATCGGTATCAGGTCTCATTTTTGACGCGCAGAGGGTCTTCAATCCCGCCCCTGTCAGCCAATATCACCGTGAAACTTGCGTATCGAAGGGAGCCTTGAGCTGAGCGAAACCTCAACCATCCTCGTCGTGGAGGACGAGCCCCTGGTTGCCATGGTGCTGGAAAGCATCATCGAGGACATGGGTGCATCCCTGGTCGGACCGGCCGCCTCCGTGGAGAAGGCGCTCTCACTGATCGAGGCGGGCGGATTCGCCGGCGCTCTGCTCGACGTCAACCTGCGGGGCGAGCGGGTCGACGCCGTTGCGGATGCCCTTGCGGCCAAGGGCCTGCCGTTCGTCTTCACGACCGGCCACGGCATCGACGGAATTCCCGCCGCCCATCGTCACCGGCCCATGCTGAGCAAGCCTTTCCGCGATGCCGACATCACGGCGGTACTCAACGTCCATATCCTGGCGAAGCAGCCGATCAGCTGAGACCGGTCACCGGGATCGCGGCGCCGTGGACGGCACGCGCGGCGTCGGACGACAGAAACAGGATGACGGACGCCAGATCTTCCGGCGCTACCCAGTGCCTGGGGTCGGCCTTCGGCATGGCGGCACGGTTTTCCGGCGTGTCTATGATGCTGGGCAGGACGCAGTTCACGTTGATGCCGTGTTCGCGGAGTTCGCCCGACATCGACTCGGTAAGGCGGATCACGGCGCTCTTGGCGGCGCAATAGGCGCCCATCCGCGCGACGCCGCGCGTTGCGGCATTGGCGCCGACGTTGACGATTCTGCCCCGGCCGGCTTTCAGCATATGCGGGACGACGGCGCCCGTAGCGTGGATCAGCGTCCTGGCGTTGATGTCCATCAGGAAATCCCACGTCCGATCCGACGTCTCGTGGACCTGCTCTCCCATTTGGAAGCCGCCGGCGATATTGCACAGCGCGTCGATCCTGCCGAAGCGCTCCATGACCATGTCGATGACCGCCCTTACGCGTTCGCGGTCCAGCAGATCGACCGGCAGCAGCAGGCGGTTGTCGTCCTCGGCGCCGAAGGCTGCTCCCAGAGCATCGCGGTCGCGGTCGAGGAGCGCCAGATTGGCGCCGTGAGCTTCGAAGGCATGCGCCACGGCGGAACCCAGATTTCCGCCGGCGCCGGTCACGACGACCGTCCGGTTTCCAAAGTCCAGCATTGCCAAACCTCCGTTCTAGGCGACGTTGCGTCGGGCTTTATGATAGGCGCCCGTGCCGCGATGAAGGACGCTGTCAGTCGGATCGATCGTCCCAGGGTCAAGATCCGGCAGCGCCGATACGCGGCGGTAGATCGGCCCGAAATCGATGTCGGCCAGGGCTAGCAGGTCGTCGAAACCCTCGATGACGAAGTAGGTTTCCTGGAAATCGTCGATCCGGTACAGCGTCCGCATGACGCGCTCCAAGTCGAACCGGACCCGGTTGGGGGAGGGGTCTTCCAGGGCGAAGATCGTTTCCGTCCGTGACGACGCGATGCCCGAGCCGTAGATCCGCAGCCCTTCCGCACCGCTGATCAGGCCGAACTCGACCGTGTACCAGTAGACGCGGGCAAGGTTGGCCAATACGCCCATCCCCTGCGCGCGCAGCCCCCCTTTACCATAGGCTTCCATGTAATCGGCAAAGACGGGGTGAGCGAGCATGGGTACATGCCCAAAGACATCGTGGAAGACATCAGGCTCCTCGATGTAGTCAAGCTGGTCCGCCCTGCGGATGAACTGCCCTGCCGGGAACC
>NZ_JCACHA010000449.1:1937-2333 GCF_059503625.1 Skermanella sp. | reverse complement strand
GAGCATCGGACAGAACATTATCTCGCGACACGGCGTTCCTCTTCCCAATCATGAAGACCCGCCCGCCGGTGTACGGCGGGCGGGTCCAGCCTTACCCGAAGAAGTAGTCGGCCTGGGCTGGTGAGCTGGCGTTTACCAACGTGATCTGGAAGTCGGAGGCGCTGTCGCTGTTCGCATCGACGCCGATCACCGTGTTCGCACCCGCCGAACTGCTTTGGACATCACCGAAGTCGATGCCGTAAGCGCTGAGGTCAATCTTGTCGGTGCCCGAGACGAAATCGAGAATGGTGTCGTTGCCGGCGTTGCCGCTGAACACGAACACATCCTTGCCGGCGCCGCCGATGAACGAGTCATCGCCCTTGCCGCCATTCAGCCGGTCATTGCCGGCGCCGCCGA
>NZ_JCACHA010000449.1:0-1927 GCF_059503625.1 Skermanella sp. | reverse complement strand
CGGTCAGGCGGTCGTCGCCCATGCCGGCGTTGATGTAGTAGGCCTCGTCCTCACCACTCTTGTCGAACTTGTCATTGCCTTTGGTCCCAAGACCGACGACATCGAACTGGTCTCCGCGCTGCACGCCGCTCACCAGATCACGCACGTCGAAAGTCACTCCCGGCGTGGCGCTGACGAAGCTGATGCCTTCGTCGTCGAAACGGCTGACCCCGCCGGTGAGGTTGCCCGCACCGTCCTCGGCCTGCAGCCGCACAGCAAGTCCGCCGTCCTGGTTGGCCATCGTCTCGCTGTCACGCGTGCTGCCGTTGCCGACTTCGCTGCTCGTGAAGGTCAGCCGGACCTGACCGGCGGCCGGAGACAGGACATTGACGGTATCGAAGCCCTTGCCGAGATCGACCGTGTCGATGCCGTCGGTGGCGACGTTGAAGATGGCAAGGTCGTTGCCCTTGCCACCAATGATGGTGTCGTTGCCGCCGCCGCCGATGAACGAGTCGTCGCCCTCACGCCCGTCCAGGCGGTCGTTGCCGGCGCCCCCGACCAGGAAGTCGTCGGCGCGGCCGCCGGTCACGTAATCGTCACCCATGCCGGCATTAATGTAATAGGCCTTGTGGGAACCGCTCTCGTTGAACTTGTCGTTGCCTTTGGTTCCCAGCTTGACCACGTCGAACTCGTTGCCGCGCTCGACGCCGCTGACCAGGTCGCGGACGTCGAACGTGAACTTACCCTTGCCGACGAAGCTGATGCCTTCGTCGTCGAACCGGCTGACCGGTCCGACAAGCTCTCCCGACTTGTTTTCAGCCTGTGCCCGGACCGCGAGGCCGCCATCCTGATTGGACATCGTATTGCTGTCGCGCGGACTGCCGTTGCCGACTTCGCTGCTTGTAAAGGTCAGCCGAACTTCCGGGGCGCCGCGTCCCACACCGATCGAAACCGTGTCGTTACCGTCGCCCAGATCGCGCTGGACCGCTTTGTCGCGGGAGATGTCGAAGCGAAAATGGTCGTCTTTATCGTGACCCCGCCCCGGGCGGCTGACCTGATGACCGTAATTCGTCATGTTGAAATCTCCTGTTCGATGCGAGCGGCCGACAGGGCCGCCGCGGATGATCGAAGGTGCGATCCCAAAGGACCCACATCCTGACTACCCAGCGGACGCACGAACGGATGCAGTGGCGGACCAGCTTTTTTAACCAATCTTTTCATCGTTGGAACCGGTACCGCGCAAGGGTATCCAATCAGGCAACCAGCGCCTGACGCCTGCAAAAAGCCGATAGAGCCATCGTCATAAGGGGGCGGATCAGAATGTTTGCGCCGCGTTTCCCTTATACAGGATCGGCCCCGTTGGACGTCCCGTGGGCGAACCGCCCGCCGGCTCCAGCGTGATCTCGAAGAACTGGTTGCTGGCGGGCGACGGCAGGTCGGACAGGTTCAACCGCACCGACCGGGCTTGCGAGAGCAGACCGATCGAGACGGGAGTGCTTTGCGGGGTCGGCAAGGTCCAGACCTGGAAGACCTGGTCCGGCGGTATCGTGAACTCCTGCAGCGGGACCAGCTTGACTTCCTGATCCTCGTAAATCTGGATAAGAGCGCCGGGACGCCTGTCGTCGGCCAGCAGCACGGCGACGTACAGGGGCTCCTCCGGCCGCGTCGCTACGGCGGTGACCAGCCCGGCGGTGAGCAGCAGCGACGCCGCCAGTCCTCCTACTGCGCAACGCTTCCAGAAGTTCTGGTTTGCCGCCGCTGTGGGAGCCGGCTTATGGGCTTCCGCCTCCGCGTGGGCGCCATCCGATCCGTCCAGCGACTGCTCGATGCGCTTCCACAAGGCGTCGTCCGCCTTTTCCGGTGCCGCCGTCCCGTCCAAGGCGCCCAAGCGCTGGCGCCATGCCTCGACATCGCGGGCGAACGCCGGATCTTCCGCCACGAGGCGCTC
>NZ_JCACHA010000448.1:0-2349 GCF_059503625.1 Skermanella sp. | reverse complement strand
CATGCTGCGAAGGCTATGCCGAAGAACAATATGATCCCGGACGGACACTCAGGCTATGGCATTCAGCCGGTCCGGCCAACGCGGCCGGTTGGCGCATCGGGCGGTGGCGCTGGGCAAACATCGCTTTGCTGGGCACCGCGGCGGCCCTGGCGCCGGCCGCCTTGTCCGCCTGGGAAGATGGTGGAGCGCCACGCGATCTCGGCACCCGCGACCTCGGTCCCTATCGCCTGACCCTGCTTCGGCAGGATCAGGGTCCGGCAGCTCGCCGTGGGCTGCATCTGCACCTCGACTACGGCGGGTGCCTTGCCAACCCTCGTGCGGCTTGGCTGCTCGTGGAAGGGCAGCCGGACCGGCCCGTCCGCCTCGCAAGCAGCCTGAGCGGCCTTCCGATCGCTCAGCCTGTAGTCGGCCAGCAGGTCTCGGTGAGGATGGAGACATGGGATGGTATGCGTATCACCGCAGGATGGATGATAGAATGAGGACAGCGCCTTTTCCGTCATGATCCGGCGGTGGTGATGCCGCTGCTTCGGTGCGGAAAGGAGTCTCGCCAACGGCGCCCGCGACGCCGACCAGCCTATCTACCTCCGGAAAGCGGGCCTCGCCGATCGGTGGCGTTAATGCCTCGCGGCTCATCGCGGGCTCGAGCGCCGGCACCAGGGCGAACAGCAGCGCGGTGCCGTGCAGCTGCCACTCCGGCTTGGCACCATAGCGGCTCTGCTCGCCACGGCGCCAAATGCCGATCGGCAACGGAGCACCGGCAGACACAGGATCGGCCGCGACTCAAGCTGCTGAAGGGGAGTGCCTGTCCAGCAGCATGCCGTCCATTGAGAGCTGCTGGGACGAAAGCCGGGCGCGTAGCTTCGGTTGCTCCCGCGCGTTAGCCGAGAAGCGCGCCGCTACCTCGTCTGCCACCAACCGGTCTTGGTGCTTGGCGAAGGTCGTGGCGTTCCGGACCGGGTCGTCCACGCCGAGATTGTTGAACCAGCGAAGCAGACATTGGATATCAATCCGCTCAAGCAACCAGCTTTCCAAGCGGATCGACGAGAGAGGCTACACCGGCGAGCCCGTAGCGTCCGCCTTGGCGCGATTGCGTCCCGTCCCGCCAGCGGAGCGAGCGAGTCGGATCTGGTCGACGATCAGGTCGGCACCGTATTCACAAAGACTCCGGCCGTTCGCAACGGGCGATGGGACGGACGCGCGGATCAAGGTCGTTTTGGCTGAACCGCAAACGCTGCACCTCGTCGCTCCCGCATCCCGAACCTGTGCTCTTCGGCGAGGCGATGATTCACAATACAGCGCTGGCCGTGAATGTAGCTACAGCAGTTGGTACCGCTAATCTGAAGCGATGTTGTGAGCTTTCATCATGTTAAAGTCGAACAGCGCGGGTCCGCCCGCATCCAGCAACGGCCAGTTTCGGTCTTTCTCGGAAATGGACGTCACAGCGAGCGGCCAGGAGATACCAAGCGACGGATCGTTGTATCGAAGGCCACCTTCAGAGTGAGGCGCATAAGCTGCAGAGACAAGATAAGTGACTTCTATATCGTCGGTTAGGGTTTGGAAACCATGCGCAAAGCCAGGCGGCACATAAAGTTGTGCCCGGTTCCCGGCCGTCAACTCAAAGGCCTGATGCTGAAGATAACTCGGCGAACCCGCGCGCAGGTCAACGATCACATCCAATATTGCGCCACGGACGCATCGTATCAACTTTGCCTCCGTATCCGGCTGGCGCTGGAAATGGAGGCCACGTACCGTCCCGGCTTTAGCCGATGTCGACATGTTCTGCTGAACATAGGTCTGTATCAGGCCGTGCGCCGCAAACTCCTGACTGCACATCGTGCGGGCGAAGATACCGCGATCATCGCCTCTGGGTTCGATGTCGATGAGCCAAGCATCCGTCAATTTCGTCTCGTGGAAGATCATGGTCACTTCCTTCTTCAATCGTCCGATCGCTTCAACGGGAAGCACGCTTCCTGTTCCGCATAGAGCTTGTCGACGGTTCGTCCGCTGGGTATCTCGACATCGTCGAAAGTAAGCGCCTGATCTTTCGCCACCGTCCGCTTTACCCGGCTACCCAACGCAATGCCGAGTGGTAACAGACGATCACGGGAAATGACTTCGCTGTTCTCAGCAACACCATAGGCGTGATATCCACCGAACTCGGCGATGATATCGCCCGGCGACAAATCGACCTTCGCCGTGGCGATCACGCCGACCTCAGGACCACCTAGCGGCGCAAGGACGGCGTCCTGGAACAACGCTGCCCTCGCAATCGAGAACGGCACCTCGAAGTGGCAGTGACCTGCCCCCGTAGAAGCGGTCCGCCGGTAATGTAGTCCGGCGGCAGCGAAG
>NZ_JCACHA010000447.1:1377-26129 GCF_059503625.1 Skermanella sp. | reverse complement strand
CCTTATGTATGCGCATACATCGGCAGGGAGGAATGAAATGCTGAGACGTGTGGGCGGTCTGACGACGGTAGCGGTGATCGCGGGTTCGGTGTTGTTCGGAGGCGCCGCCTTCGCGGCAGAGATCGGCAAGCACACCATCAAGTTCGCTTCGACGGGCGCCAAGGGCGCTCCGATCGTCCTCGGCATGGAAAAGTTCGCCGAGATCGTCGCCGAGAAGAGCGGCGGCAAGATCACGGTGAAGAGCTTCCCCAACGGCACGCTGGGCGGCGACGTCCAGACGATTTCGGCCCTTCAGGGCGGCACGATCGAGATGACGACGATGAATGCGGGCCTGCTGGCCGGCGTCTCCAAGGATTTCGCGGTCGTCGATCTGCCGTTCCTGTTCGACGGTCCCGCAGAAGCCGACGCCGTCATGGACGGCCCCGTCGGCAAGGCGCTGGCGGAACGCCTGCCGGAGAAAGGTCTGGTCGGGCTGGCCTATTGGGAGCTTGGCTTCCGCCAGCTCACCAACAGCCGCCATCCCGTCACCAAGGTAGACGACATCGCCGGCCTGAAGATCCGCGTCGTTCAGTCGCCGATATACATCGACCTTTTCAACGCGCTCGGCGCCAACGCCGTGCCGATGCCCTTCCCCGAGCTTTACCCGGCCCTGGAGACCGGGACCGTAGACGGTCAGGAAAACCCGGCCCCCAGCATCCTGACGGCCAAGCTCCACGAAGTGCAGAAGCACCTGACCCTGACCAACCATACCTACAACCCGCAGATCGTCATGATCGGCAAGAAGTTCTGGGACAAGCTGAACGCGGACGAGCGGAAGCTGATCCAGGACGCCGCCAACGAATCCCGCGACTACGAGCGCAAGGTCTCGCGCGAGCAGGCGGAAAAAGCGGTCGCCGAACTGAAGGCCGAAGGCTTGCAGATCGCCGAACTGTCGCCGGCCGAAGTCGAGCGCTTCCGCGAAAAGGCCAAGCCGGTCGCCGACAAATACGCAGCGCAGATCGACCCCGCGCTGATGAAGCAGGTCAACGACGAGATCGCGAAGGTTCGCGGCAAGTAAGCCGGAAACCTTTCTCTTCGTATCTTCGTAGGTCGGTCTAGAGCGAAGCGGCAGCCGACAAGCAGGCGCGTCTATGTCGGCTGCCGCTTCGCTCTAGACCGACCTACGGCGTGGATTCTTCCCCAATCATCTTCGCCCCCCATAACCGCCCCGCAGGCACCCAAACCATGTCGAACAAGATCGGCGGCATCATCCCCGTCATGCTGACCCCCTTCATCGAAGAAGGGGCGATCGACTACCAAGGCCTCGAAAACCTGATCGAGTGGTACATCGCCAACGGCTCGGACAGCCTGTTCGCCGTCTGCCAGTCCAGCGAGATGCAGTTCCTCAGCCTTGAGGAACGCGTCTCCCTCGCCCGTTTCGTCCAGCAGAAGGCGGCGGGCCGCGTGCCGGTCATAGCATCCGGCCACATCAGCGAGAACCGCGACGACCAGCTTGCCGAACTCCTCGCCGCCGCCGAGACCGGCGTCGATGGCGTCGTGCTCGTCACCAATCGCCTGGACCCGCACGATGCCGGCGGCACCACCTTCATGGACAGCCTGAAATGGCTGCTGGAGCGGCTGCCGGCCGACTTGCCGCTCGGCCTGTACGAGTGCCCTGCCCCGTTCCGCCGCCTGCTGACCGACGACGAGCTGAAGTTCTGCGCCGACAGCGGACGGTTCGTCATCCTGAAGGACGTGTCCTGCGATCTCGAAACGGTCAAGCGCCGGATCGCCTTGACGACAGGCTCGCCGCTGGCGATCCTCAACGCCAACGCAGCCATCGCCTGGGATGCGATGAAGGCCGGTTCCCCCGGCTTCAACGGCGTCTTCACCAACTTTCACCCCGACCTCTACAAGTGGCTGCTGACCGAAGGCCAATCGCACCCCGCCCTCGCCGACGAGCTGTCGGTCTTCCTGGCGCTGGCGGCGATGGCCGAACCGATGGGCTATCCGGCGTTGGCCAAGCTTCATCACCAGCGCCTCGGCACCTTCGCATCTATGAAAAGCCGAGCCGTCCACTTCGACATCCGCGAGCGCTTTTGGGCGCTGGAAGCGCTGCTCGACAAGATCGACGCCGGCACGGCGCTCTACCGGGAGCGGGTCAGCGCGGCGGGGCGGTAGAGCCCCGCTCGATCAGGTCGGGCACCAGCGGCGGCACCGGCGACGGTGTTCCGCCGCCCAGCCGCTCCAGCAGGTAGTCGGCGGCAAGGCTGCCGATCCGCGCGTTGTCGACGCGCATGGTGGTCAGGCCCGGTTCCATCTGGGCCGCCATCGCCACATCGTCGAAGCCGGTGATCGACAGATCAGCGGGCACGGCCAGCCCCATCGCCCGCGCTTCCAGCAGGGCGCCGATCGCCAGCCAATCGTTGCCGCAGATCACGGCGGTCGGACGCGATGCCGGGTGCGGCGCCGGTCCGGTCATGATGGCCCGCAGGCTCTCCCGGCCGAAGCCGATGCTCCACTCCCCCTCCCGCACATGGCCGGCACGCAAGCCAAGCCCCCGCTCCGCCAGCGCCTCGCGCACCCCCCTCACCCGCGCTTCGATCCGGTCGTTGCCGGCAACGGGCTGGACGATCAGCCCGATCTCCCGGTGTCCCAGATCCAGCAGGTACCGCGTCATGCGCTGGAAAGCTTCGCGGTTGTCGAAGCCGACGCAAGGATGCGGGCTGTCGGCGCGGTATGAATATGTGACGACATAAGGTACGCCGCGTGCCGATATCGTCTCGAACAGTTCCGGCCGGTGCGCTTCGCCGGCGATGGCCAGCGCTTCCACGCCTTTCCCAAGCATCGCCTGTGCGTGCCTGAAAGCCTCGTCGCGATCGTAGTTGGAACAGCCCAGCAGCAAGGTCACCGACCGCGTCGCGAAGGCCGACTGCATGCCGCCGATCTGGGCCGCGAAGATCTCGTTGTCGAGCGTCGGGATGATGGCGCCCGCGATGTTCGTCCGCCCGCGCGCAAGGGCGCTGCCCGCCGCGTGCGGCATCCATCCCAGCGCCGACGCCGTGGCCAGGACGCGGGCACGCACCTCGGGAGCGACTTTTTCAGGGTTGTTGAAGGCGCGGGACACCGTGGCGGTCGAAACGCCGGCGGCGACCGCCACGTCCTGCGCCGTCGGCGGCCCTGCATTCCCTGCGGACCTTCTGCTTGGCGGCATGACGGCTGTTTCCCCGGCGAATGACGGCTTCGGTGACGAAGCCGGACACCGGCCATTTTAGCCGGCTTCGTCTTCCGCTCCAAGTGCCACGGGCAAGTATGGACCGGAGAGTTCCTCCGATCAGAAAACGGCAGAAAAGTCAATGTCTCCGAAGGACATTGTTCGGATTGTTTTTGCAACCCTTTCTCGTTTCCATTGCAACCGAATTTCGTCCTAATCCAGTTTTAAAAAAGTCGTTCTTCTTCCAATAACATTAAGTAGACAAAAATATCTTAAGGTGAACCTACAAATGTCTTACAAGGGAAAACGACAAAAAGAAGACATACTGCGGAGTAAAGGATTAATTAATATTCCTAGTTCAGCCTCACATCAGCGTTGTATAGAACCAGCAGCCAGCTTGTTCTGGCCTTTCCTTTCAATCTGGCGTCCCTAAAGGGATCCTTCAGCGGCTATTGTCCTGAACACAGTATCGGAGCCTTTCAATAATGCCCAATAAATGGTCGCAGCCTAAACTCAACAACCCGACCATCATCGATCTCAGCAAGACAGGTGATAAGACTTATTGGAAGTTCGCACCCAACCAGGATGTCCTTTTTATTGCCGATGATTCAGTACGTACGCTGCCAAGGCTCCAGACCGACGGCGGCAACAATATCGTCGTCATGGGCGGCAAGTTCATGCCCGAAGGTAAAGCGACCTCCACTATCTATTTCACCAATCTGAACGGCCACGCCTATGTCGAAGGCGTCCATATCGACAACAAGAACGGAGGCATGCGGGACGGCATCGCCGTCTTCAGCGCGCCCGGCAAACAGGCCGACATCACCCTCCAGAACGTCCGGATCGACAACGTCACCGGCATCGAAGCCGGCTTCCACGGCGACGTGTTCCAGCAGCACGGACCGATGGGCAACATCCGCATGTATAACGTGACGGGCAGCACCAACTACCAGGGCGTCCGGATCGCGCCGGAATGGCCGGTCAAGTCGGCCGATCTGGAGCGCGTCGACATGTCGTTTATTTCCGGCGGCCAGAAGATCTCCTATCTGTACCAGTTCGTCGACAACGCGAAGCAGCAGGAATTCCCGATCACCTTCAAGGACGTCTACGCAGCCGAGCGTTCCGGGCAGAAGGGGGAATACCTGTCGATCTGGCCGAAGGCCGGCATTCCCGAGATCGGCGCCGTCCGTGAAGGCAACGAGGTGACCTGGCCGGGCCTGCCCTATAAGGGACACGTGACGATCGGTCATCCTCCGGGCATGGACTTCGTGCCGGCAAGCAAGGTCGGGATCGGCTACAAGCCCGGTTCCGGCACCTCCACCGGCACCGAGCCCGAAATGCCGCCGGTCGAGCAGCCAACCCAGCCCGAGCCGACGCAGCCGGAAACCGGCGGTCCGGCCGATGGCGGCTCCACTCCCGTCAGCGCGGCCCTGCCGCTCGCCGTCACCCTCAAGGAAAGCGGCGCCATCCAGGTCAACCATGCCGGCGGCGGCAGCGGCTCCGACACTCTGTTCGGCACGGCCAGGAACGACTGGATCAACGGCCGCAACGGCGTAGACACGATGACCGGCGGCGCCGGCGACGATACCTATGTCGTGACCACCGGCGACAAGATCATCGAGAAGTCCGGCGGCGGCATCGATACGGTCCTGAGCTGGGCTTCGAGCTACACGCTGCCGGGCGAAGTCGAAAACCTGAAGCTGGAAGGCTCCGGCAACTCGGCCGGCACGGGCAACGATCTCGGGAACATCCTGACCGGCAACGGCGGCAACAACCTGCTCGACGGCAAGGGCGGCAACGATATCCTGAACGGCGGCGCCGGCAACGACACGCTGATCGGCGGAGCCGGCCGCGACGTGCTGACCGGCGGCGCCGGCAGCGACCGGTTCGTCTTCACCAACCTGTCAGACAGCAAGCCGGCCCGCGAGGGCATGGACCTGATCAAGGACTTCGGCAACGGCGACATCATCGACCTTTCCGGGATCGACGCCAACTCCGGCCTTGGCGGCAACCAGTCCTTCAAGTTCATCGGCTCGCAGGGCTTCACCAAGCAAGCCGGCGAACTGCATGTCGTCAAGGAAGACGGCAACACCTTCGTCCAGGGCGATGCCAACGGCGACGGCGTCGCCGACTTCCAGATCGCCCTGCTGGGTCAGCCCAACGTGACCGAGTCCAGCTTCGTGTTCTGATCCACTCCCCGGCGGACGTCTTCCGGTTGAAAGCTTTCGGAAGGTGTCCGGCCCGGGGATGAGCCAGGGACCGGAACGACAGGCAGGTAGCGGGGCTTGAAGAACAGCCCCGCTACCAGGCCCTGGATCAGGTAGCGTGCGCGGCGCAGCCTGTGGCTGGGCGCGGTCGGCATCCGCAGAAGATGGTATGCCGACTGAAGCAGGAAGGCGATCAGGTCGCCTGTCGGATGGTACTGTTTCCGCAGGTAGAAGAAATTGCGGTAGTAGTAATAGAAGCGGTTCAGCCGGGCCTCGTTCGTCTCCACCAGCACATGGATGTAGCCGGAGATCGAGCGCTTGTGCAGGACCCTGCTGCGGCCGACCAGATATCCCGGCCGCCACGCCGAAATTCTGAGCGTATAGTCGGCGTCCTCCCCCAGCACCGCGAAATCGCCCGACGGCACGCCGCAGGCCTCGATCGTGGTGCGCGGGATCAGGATGGATGTCAGGCCTGCATTGCGGACCCGGACCATGCTGTGAGCCAGCATGTGCCCCCACTCCGGTTCCGGCCGGTTCTTCCAGTTGGACCTGTCGCGCCGCATATCGACATGCGGCACGTTGTTCTCCAGCCCATCCGGCGTCCGGGCGGCGCTGATCAGGAAGCCGATCTCGGACGGACTGCCGAAATGGCGGCTTGCGCCTATCAGCTCGGCCAGCGCGGTCTCGCTCGGGATGACGTCGTCGTCCATCACCCAGACCCACGGAGCGCCCTGCTCGTAGCCCAGCCGGACCAGTTGTTCGAAGCCGGGGGAAACGCCCGAGTTGACGGCGTTCCGGTGATAGACGAAACCGGGCCGCGTCAGAAAGCCCTCGCTCGCCAGCATCTCGCCGGTACCGTCGGTCGATGCGTTGTCGAGAACGAGCACCCCCGAAACGGCATGGGTCTGCGAATATACCGCCTGAAGGCACTCCAGCAGGATATCGCGCCGATTGAAGGTGATGATGCAGGCATAGACCCCATCGTTCGACTGGCTGACCATAGGCATTCCCGAAACAACAACGAATTGTTGAGACATTATTCAGATGCGGCCGCGCGCGACCAGCCGCTACGATGCGGCCGGGAGGCCTATTCGGTGGCACTCCGTGGGATGCAGCCTGATTTTCCGCCGTCTTCCGGATGCCTGCCGGATGCCTACCGCGAGGCTGCCACGATATCGTTACGGGCGATCCGGTTCAGGCTCACCTCCAGGCGCGCATCGGCCTTGGCGATCTCCTTCAGGGCGCCCGACGTGAACGCCATGTGATCGCGCGCCGCCTGCCGGGCGGCCTCGGCGTCCCCTGCCATGATGCCGTCGCGGATGGCGCGGTGCTGGGCCAGCAGCAGGTCGCGGACGTTGCGCCGCAGGTACAGGTTCGCACGGTTATAGAAGACGTCGTTGCGCAGCATGTCCGACAGCGACCGCATGACATGGAGCATGAAGAGATTGTGCGACGCCTCGTAGATCGCGAGATGGAAATCGGCGTCGGCATTCGCCTCGTCGGTCGGATCGTCCTTCTGATGGGCCGCTTCCATGGCTTCGAAGCACTCCTGGATCAGTTCGCGGTCGATCTCCGTCCCGCGCAGGGCGGCCAGATAGGCGGCGGAGCTTTCGGCGAGCCCGCGGAACTCCAGGTAATCGTAGGTCGCATCCGGGTTGGTGCGGACGACGCTGGACAGCGGGGCCGTGAAGCTCTCGTCCAGCAGGGGCGCCACATGGGTCGCCCCTCCCCGCCCGCTGACCAGCAATCCGCGCTTCTCGAGCTTTTCCAAAGCCTCCCGCAGGCTCGGACGGGACACGTCGAAGCGCTGCGCCAGTTCGCGCTCCGGCAGAAGGCGCTCGCCCGGACGCAGCGAGCCTTCCAGGATAAGCCGTTCCAGGCGCTCCGCAATGGCATCCGCGAGTTTGGCAGGACGGATCGGATCGGTCATGGAACGATACAGCCCCTCAATGATGCACGTCTGCTTTCCTTATGGAGTTGGTAAGCCGCATTTGCAATGGCAACGGCATCGGCCAAAAGCTTTAACCGGCACTCGCCGCTTTTCGGATCACCAGGACGATCAACTCCTTTGGGCCATGCACGCCGAAGGCCAGCGTCTGCTCGATATCGGCCGTCTTGGACGGCCCCGACACCACGACGACGTTGGTCGGCATCCGCAGCGCCCAGCCCTGCGCCGCCATCAGGTCGGCCAGGGTGTCGTGAACGGTGTCCTCGTCCACCAGCGCGACATGAATCGGCGGCAGCAGCGACATCAGGCGGGGCTCGCGCGCCGTCGGCCACAGGACGACGGAGCCTGTTTCGGCGATCCCGGCGGAAGCCCAGGTTATGCCCGCATCGATCCGGTGGACCAGCTCGTCCTTGAAATCCTCGACCGCCCTGTCGTACGCGACCAGTTCGGGTGCGTTTTCGTCCCCGCTCCAGGCTGCGGCAAGCTGGGTGGCGACCGGAGAGCCGTCGCCGTGAAGCAGGGCACGCACACCCCGGTTGTCCAGCAGGGTCCGGAGCCGCTGGGGCCAGGTCGCGGCATCGACGTCGTGGACCTCCGCCTTCATCGCCTCGAACATCGTCCGGAACCGGGCGAGCCGCGCCGCCTGTTCGTAGACCGGCGGCTCCCACTCCGGCAGGTCCGGCACGGCAGAGGGCGGCGCCGCGCGCAGGCGCGACAGGATTCGGGTGCGGGCGTCATTCATCGTCGAAACCCTTGTCGCGGGCGAGCTGGTGGAGTGTCCGTGCGGCGAATTTCGGCTTGGTCCGGACGCTGGTCCAGGCCTTCAGCGGCGGCATCGAGACCGGGATCAGGTGGCCGGCGGCGGAGAGGACCCCCGTCCCTATCCTGTAGAGCACGGGATGGGCGTTCAGCCATTTCCAGCCGGCCCAGGCGGATGCTTCCGACAGGGTCCAGCCGCTGCCGCCGCCCTTGACGGCCTGCGATGCCGACGGCCTGACGGACTCCCGGCGCAGCCTGACCAGGATGTCCGCGATCGGGATCTTGACCGGGCAGACCTCGACGCAGGCGTTGCACAGGCTGGAGGCGTGCGGCAGGTCTTCCGCCACGTCGAGCCCGGCGATCTGCGGCGTCAGGATCTTGCCGATCGGGCCGGGATAAACGGCGTCATAGGTGTGCCCGCCGACGCGGGCATAGACGGGGCAGTGGTTCATGCAGGCGCCGCACCGGATGCAGCGCAGCGTCTCGCGCAGTTCCGGATCGGCGTAGACGCGGGTCCTGCCGTTGTCGAGCAGCACCAGATGGACCTCCTGCGGCCCATCCTTCTCGCCCGGCTTGCGCGGTGAGGTGATCATGTTGACATAGGTCGTGATCGGCTGGCCGGTCGCGGAGCGCGGCAGCAGCGCCAGCAGCGGCGGGATGTCGGCCATCGTCTCGACCAGCTTCTCGATGCCCATGACAGCCACGTGGAGCGGCGGCAGGGTCGTGGACATCCGGCCGTTGCCCTCGTTCTCGACCAGCACCAGCGTACCGGTTTCCGCCACGGCGAAGTTGACGCCGGATATCCCGGCGTCGGCTTCCGCGAACCGCGCCCGCATCACGCGCCGGGCGGCGGCGGTCAGTTCGTCGACGTCCTCGGTGTAGCGCTGTCCCTCGATATGCTCGGCGAAGAGCTGGCCGATCTGCATCTTGTTCTTGTGGATGCAGGGCATGACGATATGGCTGGGCATCTCGCCGGCAAGCTGGATGATGTATTCGCCAAGGTCGGACTCGACCGCCTCGATGCCGTGTTCGCCCAGGAAGGCGTTCAGGTGCATCTCTTCCGACACCATCGACTTGCCCTTGACCACGGTCCTGACGCCGTGGCCCTGGAATATGCCGAGCACGATCCGGTTGGCTTCGCCCGTGGTCTCGGCCCAATGGACCTTGATCCCGTTTTCGGTGCAGCGCGCTTCCAGCTGCTCCAGCAGTTCCGGCAGGCGGGCGAGCGCCCGTTCCTTTATCGCGGCGCCGCGCGCCCGCAGCTTCGCCAGATCGCCGGCATCGGGGAACTGCGCCGCCCGCTTCGCCATCAGCCCGTCCATGGCGCGGCGGAAATTGGCCCGGAGCGGCTTGTCGTTCAGCGCCACATGGGCGCGGCCGGCGAAGTTCGTGACGGTCACATGGCCGTTGCCATGCTTCGTGACGTGCCCGGCTGTGGTGTGGGCGGCCGTCTTCGGTTCAGCGGACATCGCTGCGCTCCAGCAGGAATTCGGCAAGGTGGCGGCTGCGCATCGGCGTACCCGCCTTTTCCATGGCGCCCGAAATGTTCATCATGCAGCCGCAGTCGCCGGTGACCATCTCGCTGGCGCCGGTCGCTTCCACCGATGCGATCTTGTCCGCGACCATCGCGGCGGAGACCTCCGGCTGGCGGACCGAGAAGGTGCCGCCGAAACCGCAGCATTCCCGTTCCCTCGGGTTCTCGACCAGCGTCACGTTGGACAGCGAGCGCAGCAGGCGCTTCGGCTCGTCGGTGATGCCCATCTCCCGCATCGAGTGGCAGGAGGCATGCCATGTCACGGTGACCGGCTCGCCCTTGTCTTCCAGCTTGAGATCGAGGACATGGACCAGGAACCAGCTCAGCTCGTAGACCCGCGAGGCGAAGGCTTCCGCCTGTGCCCGGTCGGGTTCGCCGGCGAACAGCTGGGGGTAGTGGACGCGCATCATGCCGGCGCAGCTGCCCGACGGGACGATGATCGGCCAGGGCTCGGGAAAGGCCGCGAACTGGGCGCGGACGACGGCGCGGGCTTCCTCGAAGAAGCCGCAGTTGCGGGCAGGCTGGCCGCAACAGGTCTGGCCCTGGGGGAACACGACGCGCAAGCCTTCGCGCTTCAGCAGTTCCATCCCGGCAAGGCCGGCTTCCGGATAGAACAGGTCCACGAGGCAGGTGCCGAAGAAATAGACGGTTGACGGCCGTTCGGCAGGCACCGACGCTGCCGTGGACATGTGCGCGACGCTCAAGGCTTTCTCCCCCTATGAAAATCAGGAGCATCGCCGGACGGTGGATGCCGGAACCCGGTCCCGCACCGCCGCCACACGCCGCTCCGCCGTTTCTTTCCCAATCACTTCCCGCCCGATCAGGCACGGTTGTTCGAAACCACCGCTATGATCGATGCCTTGACCATGATTTTGTAAATGGATAAATGATTTTACCAACGTGGTCAATGCGCATTTTCATTTTGACCAACGGAGGATTTTCGCGGATAGGCAAGCCTCTCCACGCATGGACTTGGGGCGCACCTCTGGCCGGATCGGAGCCGACGATGCGGACACTGGGACTGCGGCGGGTGATGCTCCATGCCACCGTCCCATGCCATCGTCCCCTGTCACCGTCGATCTCATCCGACATGTCAACAGGCTTGATGCGGGCGAAAAGACGCGCCCATCACCACAGCCGCGTGACGACGCCGTCGAAAACGGCGTCCGCCGATACCAGCGGCAGGTTGTAGGTCAGCGCCGTTGCCGCCAGCAGCCGGTCGAAGGGATCGCGGTGGGACCAGGCCATTTTGCCGGCCATGATGCAGACCGCCGGATCGAAGCCGGCGACCGAGCCGCCCTGTTCGCCCAGCAGTGCGGCCAACCGATCGATGAACGGTTCCATCTCCGGCCATTTGCCGAGCCGAACCTTCTGCGCGATCTCGAAGAACGTGATCGGGCTGACCAGAACCGTGTCCGCCGCCTCGATGGCGGCGAGGGCCGGCCTCGACAGACGGCCATCCCCCGACAGACTCCAGGTCCAGGCGTGGGTATCGAGCAGGACAGCCGTCACCGGCCGCCTTCCCACAGATCAAGGTCGTCCTCTTCCATCGGCTCGAAGAAATCGGGTCCAATGCCGAGCTTCCCCTTGAGCAGACCGACCTTGAAAGCGCCCTTGACGACCGGGACCAGCCTGACGACCGGCTTGCTGCCTTTGGCGATGACGACTTCCTCGCCGCGCAGCGCCGCCTCGATGAGCTTGGACAGGTTGGTCTTGGCGGCGTGAATGGTGACCTGCTGCATCCCGGTTCCTCCTGTTGGGAAGATCAGCTTAGCCAGCCGACATCACTTAGTCAACTTAGCTAACGGCACAGGAACCACGACAGGGAACAAAACGAAAAAGGCCCCTCCTCCCGGTCGGGAGGAGGGACCTTCGAAGAAGAGCGGGATCAGGCCTTGGCGGTCGAACAGAGCTTCCAGTCGTCGCCCTGCAAGGCGAACAGAAGGGCCAGCGGCTGAGACGTGCTGCGGTCCAGCACCACGCGGAAGCGGGTGCCGACGCAGGCGCCCTGCGCCTTGGCGACCGGCAGCTTGACGCTCTTGGACTTCAGGCAGCCGTCGGCGCTCTTCGGAAGGGCAGCGGTGAAGGGCTCCGGCGCCTTGCCGTTCAACTCCATGAAATAGTCGGTCGGCTGGCCGCCCTGGACCTTGGCTTGCAGCACGATCGAACCGTAGCGCGACCGGTAAAGGCCGGACTGCTGGTTGCCGTCGGCCATCCCGGCGGGCAGCGGCCGGAACGAGACGGCGCCGCAGGCCGGCGGTCCCTTCTCTGCGGTCTTATGGGCGTCGGCCTTCTTCTCGGCCGACATGCCGGTGGTAGGGGAGACGAAGGCTGTCGCCGCGATCATCGCGGCGGCCAGGGCTAAGCGGAAAAGGATCATCTATCCAACCCTCGCAGAGGTGTCCGCCGGTGATTTTTCCGGCAGTGGCGCGGTATAGCGGTGCGATGGTTAACGTTCGGTGAAATTTTGCCCCTCGGCGAACCGTGCTATGAAAAACGCTTCCGCAACTCGGCGAAGGCGACCGTGGCCAATGCCGCCGCCTCGGTGGATCCCTGGCCGCTGACGTCGGGATGGACCGCTTTCAAGCGGTCGCGATAGGCGGTCTTGAGGTCGGCGAGGGTCGCCGGCATCCTGGTCAGGCCAAGCGACGCCAGCGCGTCCCGCGTCCTGGCATCGACGACAGGCCCGGTCTCTCCGGGCGACGGGTCCGGCCCGGTGCCTTCTCCGGTATCGTCCTCCGTACCGGAAGCGGCGTCGAAGAACGACAGGTCCGCCTCGATCCTGCTTATCGTAGCCGTCAGGTCGTCATGTTCGTCCAGCCAGATCGTCAGCCGTTCATCGAGACTCTCCAGCGACACCCGCAAGGCCGCGCGCCGTTCCAGGTCAGTTTCGTCCGCTACTTGGGCGGTCATGACCTCCCGCGCCTTGTCATAGCGCAGGATCTCGGAGATCAGGGCGTCCCGCCGGCTCCTGGCGGCGGCAAGTTCGCGGCGAAGGCGCATGATGGCGGAACCTGCTCCCTCCGTCCGCGCCGATCCCGAACGCTTGGCCGGGTCCAGGCCATCAAGATAGGCCGCGACGGTCGAGGCCGCCGACCCGAAGACCAGCCTGAGCAGGGTACCGAACTCACCCAGCGCGCCGCTGCCCGAAACACCGCGCCCTCTGCGGCGGAAACGCACTTTCAATGGATACTCCAGCTCGTGGCCCGGCATGACTTCGCCGCCGGGAACTCTACGAGGAAGCCGGAAACTATGCCAGAAGCCGTGTATTCCGGCAGCGGCTCTTCCTTTCGCAGGAGCGAAGGCGCAGCCACGCATACTATCCGGATAATACTTAAGATTTAATTAAATTTTATATTCATTCGATGCGTATTTTGCCGGGATGGCTGAAAAAATCTCGTTGCCGATCAATGCTTTATTGGACCTTTTACGCAATGTCTAAACCGTTGGGGGTAGATTTGGTTACGCCTATCGATAGTTTGAAGTTAATACGAAATTAAAGCACATTGTCATCACCAACAACGAGGGAGCGCAAGCAACCACAGACGATCCAATAAGATCCAATGCCAACAAATACGAACTAGATCATATAAAAAATACATCCAATAAAGAGCCTAATACTCATTCAAAAAACTGGTTTGTTTTGGCAGTATCAATGTCGAGTAGTTCCTAAGGGCTTAGCAGATTATACTGTGACCGCCATTTGATCTCCGATAACTGTCGCTTAGCACCCCTCTGCTTCTGATCCCACCTATTTATCCTCATGGAGTGATTGTCATGGAAAGCATCAAGTTCGCCGCCGAATACGTTTCCAACCTGCCGGTCGTCGCCAAGTTCGCCCCGGCCCTGTCGAACCGCCGCGGCGTCACCGCCCTGGAATACGGCCTGATCGCTTCCCTGATCGCCGTCGCCATCATCACCGCGACCACGCTGCTCGGTACCAACCTCTCCGCGATGTTCAACGCCATCGCGCTCAAGATCAGCGCCAAAACCCCGGCCTGATATCCCGGCCCGAAGCTCGCCGCTGGAAGCGTAATCATGCCAGTTGCTGACATCATCCTTCCAGCGGCGTGCCTCGTCTATGTCCTGGCCGCGACCAACGACTTAGTCGCCAGGATCATCCCGGACACCTGTTCTCTAGCACTTCTTCTCCTTGGTCTCCTTCGCCTCTTACTGATCGATGGCAGTGCGTCGGCATTCGCCGATGCCGCAACCGCCGCCGGGACCTTCATCGTCCTCGTCATGCTCTGCATGGCCGGACTTCTCGGCGGCGGCGACGCCAAATTGATAGCCGCCAGCACGTTCTTCCTCGGGTTCGAACGGCTGGCGGATTTTTTCAGCACAACAGCACTTTCGGGGGGAATTCTGGCCCTCCTTTATTTGATCGGTCACGCCGTATTGTCCGGCCGCACCATGCGTCTCCCGCCGCTCTCCGGCGCCGCCTCGCGCCATTCCTGGAGACGCCGCCTGAAGGTGGCGCTGGCGGCGGAACACCGGCGCGTCGCCCGAAAGCAATCGATCCCTTACGGCGTTGCAATCGCCGCCGGCGCACTGATCTCGCTCGGCGGCCTCCATTGATAAGGGTGCCGTCATGTTTCTTCGTATTCTGCTTATTGGCCTGGTAAGCCTGTCGCTCGGCATCATCGGCATCGTCGTCGTACGCTCCCTGCCGACCGAAACCGTCGGTATCGCCGAAGCCGCTCCGGCGCCCGTCCTGGGCGCCGCGATCATGGTCGCCGCCAAGACCGTTTCCGCCGGTACCCTGATCCGCGCCGACGACGTGCGCTGGCAGGACTGGACGGCCGGCAGCGTGCCGGCAGGCTATTTCAACCGCACCTACGTTTCCGCCGATGCCGTCATCGGCTCGGTCGCCCGGCGCAATTTCGCCCCGGACGAGCCTTTGATCCAGGGCCAGATCGTCAGTCCGGGCGACCGGGGTTTCCTCGCCGCCGTCCTCACTCCGGGCAACCGCGCCGTCTCCGTCGCGGTCGATGCGGTCAGCGCCGCCAGCGGCCTGATCTGGCCCGGTGACCGGGTGGACCTGATCCTGACCCAGACCTTCGAGCACGACGACACCAAGCCCAGCCAGAAGGCGGTCGGCGAGACCGTGCTGACCGACCTGCGGGTGCTGGCGATGGACCAGCATCTCAAGGAAGCGGTCAGCGGCCAGTCCGACCCCGCCGAGCTCCGCGTGCCCCGTACCGTCACCCTGGAAGCGACGGCCCGGCAGGCCGAAATGATCGCGGTTGCTTCCGGTTTGGGCCGGCTGGCCCTGGCGCTGCGCAGCATCGCCACCGAAGCCGACGCCGCCGAGCCCGCCGGCAAGGTCGTTTCCACCTGGGCAGCGGATGTTTCCCCGGCCCTGGCGATCCAGAAACCAGCCCCCCGCCCCGCCGCGGCCCCGGCAGCGTCATCCGTTCCCGCCGGCGTGCAGATCCTCCGCGGCTCGTCCCGCTCCGGCCAATGACACCAGCGCTCAAGGAAACACAGGTCATGTTCAAGACCATCGCCCGCCGGATGGGCCGTGCGATCCTCGTAAGCCTGGCGCTCGTCGTCATGGCCGGCGCCGCCAGCGCCGATACGGAGGTCACGCTCGAAGTCAACGCCGGCAAGACCGTCACCCTGGCCCGCCCCGCCACTACCGTCTTCGTCGCCAACCCCGAGATCGCCGACGTCCAGGCCCCGACCAACGGTGCGTCCTTCTTCGTCTTCGGCAAGGCGCCGGGACGGACCTCCGTCTTCGCGCTCGGCGCCGACGGCAAGCCGATGGTGTCGTACTCGGTCGAGGTGACCCACTCCCTGGCCGACCTGAAGCGCCGGCTGACCAGCCAGCTCCCCGATGTCCAGGCCGACCTGGACTCGACCCCCGGCGGCATCGTCCTGGCCGGGTCGGCGCCCAACCCGGCATCCGCCGCGGCCGCGGCCGATCTGGTCCGCCACTACCTCGGCAAGGATCAGCAGCTCGTCAACCGCATGCGGGTAACTGCCGGGACGCAGGTCAACCTGCGCGTGCGGATCGCCGAAGTCTCGCGTACCGTCACCAAGGAACTGGGCTTCAACTGGGAAAGCCTGTTCAACGTCGGCGCCTTCACCTTCGGCATCGCCACCGGCCGCGACGCCCTGGCGGCGGGCGGCACGATCCTCCGCTCCGTCACCGGCGCCGCCAGCCTGCCGATCGGCTACAAGTCCAGCAACGGCCGTGTCGACGTCAACACCGTGATCGACGCGCTGGCCGAAGACGGCCTGATCTCCATCCTGGCGGAACCGAACCTGACGGCGCTGTCCGGCGAGACCGCCAGCTTCCTGGCCGGCGGCGAGTTCCCGATCCCGGTCAACCAGCGCGACGGCCAGATCACGATCGAGTTCAAGCAGTTCGGCGTCAGCCTGGACTTCACCCCCAGCGTGCTGTCCGGCGAACGCATCAGCATGAAGGTCCGCCCGGAAGTCAGCGAACTGACCGACGAGGGCGCCGTCGTGATCGAGGGCCTGAAGATCCCGGCGCTCAGCGTGCGCCGGGCCGAAACGACGGTCGAGCTGGGTAGCGGCCAGAGCTTCGCCGTCGCCGGCCTGCTCCAGAACAACAGCCGCACGGTCGTCCAGAAGGTGCCCGGCATCAGCGACGTCCCGGTTCTCGGCAGCCTGTTCAACTCGACCCAGTTCCAGCGGAACGAGACCGAACTGGTGATCGTCGTGACCCCCTATCTGGTTGCCCCGGTGTCCCAGCCGGGAGCGCTCCAGGTCCCCAACGACGGCTATGTCCCGGCCTCCGACCTGGAACGGATCTTCGTCGGCCGGCTGAACAAGCCCGGCAAATCCGATGCCAGCGGGCTTCTGTTCGGTCCCGGCGGCGTCCGGCTGCGCGGCGACGTCGGCTTCATTCTCGATTAATGGCTCGATCAATGCCTCGATCAGGGCGGCTCCGGCGGTCCGGCGCGTTACAGGAGATTTTCCCGTGAATTCCCTTCCCCGACTGATTTCCGCGATTGCCGGCCTGCTGATCACCACGGCCTGCACCACTCCCGAACTGCCGATCGAACAGGCCCGCATCGCCAATATCGGCGTCGTCGACGCGATCGACGGGACCTTCACCGTGGCGATGGACGGCCAGGGCCGGATTTCCCCGGCGGAGCGTTCCGCGGCCCTGAAGACCCTGTCCGACTTCGGCGCCGTCCGGACCGTCCGGGCACGGGTCGAAAGCGGCACCACCGCCCAGGCCCGCGCCGCGCTGGTCGAGCTATTCGCCGATGCCGGCGTTCCTCCCGGCCATCTCAGCTTCGGCGGCGACGGGACCAACGCTCCGGGACAGGTCCGGATCGCTCTCCAGCGCTTCGAGGTGACGCCGCCGACCTGCGCCGGCTGGCCCGACATCCAGAAGAACTACGTGGAGAACGGGCCGGTGCTGCCGATGGGCTGCGTCACCAACCGTAACCTCCAGTTGATGGTCGAGGACCCGCGCGACCTGATCGTCGGGAGGTCGCTGGGCGATGCCGACACCGACCGCGAGGTCGCCGCCGTCAACCGCTACCGGGCCGACAAGGTCAAGCCCTTCCTGTCGAACACCGCGACCGGCGGTTCCGGCGCCAGCCTGAGCAGGCAGTAATCCCATGAGCGCACTCCCCAAGCCCCTCCTCCAGGCGGTTACCCCGGCCTCCAGCGACCGCTCCGGCAAGGTGCTGGCCTATGTCGCGGATGCCGCAACCGAGACGGCCCTGCGGCAGGTCGCGGCGCCGATGCTGCTGACCGATTTCGAGATCCGGCGCGGCGATGTCCGGACCGCCGCCCGCGATCTGGCCCGCCAGCGCTCGCCCGACCTGCTGATCGTCGACCTGAGCGGCATCGACCTGCCGATCGGCGCCATGGAAAGCCTGTCGCAGGTCTGCGAACCGAGCGTCACCGTGGTCGCCATCGGCGACCGCAACGACGTGGCGCTCTACCGCAACCTGCGCGCGCTCGGCGTCGCCGAGTACCTGTTCAAGCCGCTGCCGGCCGATCAGGTCGAAGCGATGTTCGGCCGCGCCATGGGCGCCGCGGCATCGGGTCAGGCCACCGGCCGCCAGGGCAAGCTGATCGCCGTCACCGGCGCCCGGGGCGGCGTCGGAACCACGACGGTCGCCGTCAACCTGTCGTCGTATCTGGCCGATATCGGCCGGCGGCGGATAGCGCTGGTCGATCTCGACCTCCACACCGGCACGGTGGCCTTGCACCTCAACCTCAAGCCGGGCCGGGGCCTGCGCGAAGCCATCGAATCGCCGGACCGGGTCGACGGGCTGTTCCTGGAGCGGGCGATGCAGCCGGCCTCCGACCGGCTCGACGTTCTGGCGGCGGAAGAACCGATCATCCCGGCGATCCACCAGGACTCCAAGGCGGTCATGGACCTGCTGGAACTGCTGCGGAGCCAGTACCACTACGTCATCCTGGACGTGCCGCACGGCCTGGCCGGCGCATCGCGCGAGGTGCTCGACCAGGCGGCGCTGCGGATCGTCGTGGCCGACGGCAGCCTGGCCGGGGCGCGCGACGCCCTGCGGCTGCGCGGCACGTTCGAAGCAGCGGGGGTGTCCCGCCCGACGCTGGTGCTGCACAACCGCTCCGGCGCTCCCGGCGCCCTGAAGCCGGCGGAGTTCGACCGCGCGCTGGGTGCTGCCGCCGACTGCGTGCTGGAGAACCGGCCCAAGCCGCTGATCGAATCAGCCACATTGGGCGAGCCGGCGATCCGCCGCTGCACCCCGTTCAAGAACGAGATCGCCAAGCTGGCGCAGGCGGTTTCCGGCCAATCCGCTTCCGGCGCGCCCAGCCTGTTCGCCCGGATGTTCAGACGATGAGCGGCCTGTTCGGACGCAAGTCGGGCGCCGCCCTGCCCGAGGCGGTGCCGGCCCCGCAGCCCCAGCCGCAGCCTCAACCGGCGCTGGTGGAAGCCGCGATCCCACACGACCAGTCATCGCCACGCGCCCGCTCCCTCGACGGCATCCGGACCGAGGCGATGGGCCGGATCGATCCGGCGGCGGTCGCCCGGCTGGAGCCGGCGGCGCTTCGGCCGCTGCTGGAGAACCTGATCGACGAGATCGCGACCGAGAACCGCTTCCAGCTCAACAGCCGCGAGCAAAGTCAGCTCGCCAGCGAACTGGTCCACGACATGCTGGGCTTCGGCCCGCTGGAGCCGCTGCTGGAGGACGACCGGATCACCGACATCATGGTGAACGGTCCGCACCGGGTCTTCGTCGAGCAGCAGGGCAAGCTGGTGCTGTCGGGCGTCCGGTTCCGCGATCAGGCGCATGTGCTGAACATCGCCCAGCGGATCGCCGGCGGCATCGGCCGGCGCATCGACGAATCGAGCCCGATGGTCGATGCCCGCCTGCCCGACGGCAGCCGCGTCAACATCGTCGTGCCGCCGCTGGCGCTCGACGGCACCTGCATCTCCATCCGCAAGTTCGCGCGGCGGCGGATCGACCTCGCCTCCCTCGTCAGCTACCGCAGCCTGTCGGAGCCGATGGCGCGGGCGCTGGAGATCTTTTCGCGGGCGCGGCTCAACGTGATCATCTCCGGCGGCACCGGGTCGGGCAAGACGACGCTGCTCAACGCCATGTCGCGGATGATCGACATCGGCGAGCGCGTCGTGACGATCGAGGACGCGGCGGAGCTTCAGCTTCAGCAGCCGCACGTGGTCCGGCTGGAAACCCGGCCGGCCAACCTGGAAGGCCAGGGCCAGATCACCCAGCGCGACCTGGTGCGGAACGCGCTCCGGATGCGGCCGGACCGGATCATCATCGGCGAGGTGCGCGGGTCCGAAGCCTTCGACATGCTCCAGGCGATGAACACCGGCCACGACGGCTCGATGTCCACCGTCCACGCCAACAACACCCGCGACGCGCTGGCCCGCATCGAGAACATGGTGATGATGGGCAGCGTCAGCCTGCCGCCGCGCGCGGTGCGCCACCAGATCGCCAGCGCCGTCCATATCGTCGTCCAGGTCCAGCGCATGCGCGACGGTGTCCGCCGGATCACCCAGATCTCGGAACTGGCCGGGCTGGAGGGCGACGTGATGGTCACGCAGGACCTGTTCACCTTCGAGTTCCAGGGCGAGCACCGCGACGGCACGATCCGGGGCGCCTACCGCTCCGCCGGGGTGCGGCCGTCCTTCATGGACCGGCTGGAATATTTCGGTCTCGACGGCGCCTACATGGCGGCGGTCGAGCAGGACCGCGGGTAAGGGGAGATCAGGGCGATGGGAGGCATTCCGCTGTTCGACCTGATGCTGCTGGCGCTGGGCGTACTGATCCTGATGACGGTGCCCGTGATCCTGACCACCCAGGCGCGCCGCCGCCGGCTCGACCGCCGCATCGCCGGATTGCACGACGCCGAGAACCGGGGCGTCCCGGCGGTCGCCGCCGGCGCCAAGCCTGTCAGCATCACGCTGGGCCAGCCGGACGGCCGCTGGCCCGCTCTCCGCAAGGTGGCGGCCATCTGCTTCGGCTACCATAGGGACCGGGTGGAGACGACGAAGACGGTCGTGCTGACGGCCATCGGCGCCGGATTGGCCGGCGCCCTGGCGGCCGGCTGGATCGCCGGCCCGTTCGTCGGCCTGCCGCCGGCGGTCATGATGGCGGCGGCGGCCGGCGGCGCGATGCTGGGCGCGCGCTTCGTCTTCGGCCGGGCGCGGCGCGCCTTGGCCGAGCGGCTGCTCGACCAGTTCCCCGATGCGATCGGCCTGATCGTCCGGGCGGTCCGGGCTGGCGTGCCGGTGACCGAGGGCATCCGGATCGTCAGCGCCGAGATGCCGGCGCCCGCCGGACCGGAGTTCAAGCGCGTGATCGACGAGCTGTCGGTCGGCGTCGACCTGGAGACCGCCCTGTGGTCCCTGGCGACCCGGACCGGCCTGCCGGAATACCGTTTCTTCGTGGTGACCATAGTGCTTCAGCGCGAGACCGGCGGCAATCTGACGGAGACGCTGGACAATCTGGCCGACGTGATCCGCAAGCGCCGGGCCGTGCGCCAGCGCGCCCACGCCCTGTCGGCGGAGGCCCGGACCTCGACCTATGTCCTCGCGGCCCTGCCCTTCATCACGGGCGGCGGGCTGTATGTGATCAATCCGGATTATCTCGCCCGCCTTTTCACGACCAGCGACGGCAAGCTGATGCTTGCCGCCGCCGCCGTGAGCCTCGCCTGCGGCCTTGGCTCCATGTCGATGCTGATCCGGAAAGCCCTGTCATGAATACCGCCCTCGCCACCCTTGCCCCGCTGGACATCGCCCTGCTGTGCGCCGCCGTCGTGATGCTGGTGACGGTCGCCGCCGTGGTCCAGCTCGGCCTGTCCCGCCGCCGGCTCAACGGCAGGCTGGACCATGTCCGGCAGACCGCCCTGGTGCCGCAGGGAGGGGCCGCGGTCTTGGAAGCGCCCGGCCTGCTGGAGCGTTTCGGCGGCTTTATCGCGAAGGGGCCGCTGATCGGTCAGGCGGAGATGGCGCTGATCAAGGGACAGCTGGCGACCGCCGGTTTCAACAGGCCGGGCGGGCCTGCATATTATGTCGGCCTGAAGGCCGTGCTGGCGCTGACTGCCGTCCTGGCCGACTGGATCTGGCTGGAAGCCAAGACGGTCCCCGCCCCGCTGCTGATGACGGTCGGCACGTTGCTGGCCGCCACCCTGGCCGGCTGGCGCCTGCCCGACATGGTTCTGTCCAGGCTGGCCAAGCGCCGCCGCGACGCGATCGAGCGCGGCCTGCCCGACGCGCTGGACCTGCTGGTGATCTGCGGCGAGGCCGGCCTGGGCCTGGACATCGCCTTCGAGCGGGTCGCCCGCGAGATGAAGCACGCCCATCCGGAGCTTGGCAGCGAACTGGCGATCACCGCCGCCGAGATGCGGGTGCTGCCCGACCGTTTCGTGGCGCTCGCCAACATGGCCGACCGGCTGAAGCTGGAAACGCTGCGCAGCCTCGTCGCGACGCTCAGCCAGACCATGCGCTACGGCACGCCGCTGGGACAGGCGCTGCGGGTGCTCGCCAACGAGATGCGCCGCGAGCGGCTGACCAAGTTCGAGGCGAAGGCCGCCCGCCTGCCCGTGCTGATCACCCTGCCGATGATCTGCTTCATCCTGCCCTGCGTCTTCATCGTCGTGGCCGGCCCCGCCGCCCTCGACCTCATCAATACCCTCGGTTCCCGTTAATTCATTCTTTTGTCCGAAGGATTTGCCGTCATGCCGAATTTCGCCTCCGCCTCCCGCCTGCTGCTGATCGCCGGCTGCCTGATGATGTCCGCCTGCGCCGGGACCGGCACGCGCTCCGGCCCGTCCGTGTCGAACGCGCCGCCCGCCAGCGTCCTTGACGAAAAGGGCCGCATCCAGATGCGGCTTGCCGAGAGTGCGCGCGAAGCCGGCAACTTCCCCTATGCCGCCAAGCTGTACCGCACGCTGGCAGCGAGCCAGCCGGGCAATGCGCCGCTGCATGTGGCGCTGGGCGACACCCTGACCGGCGCCGGCGACTTCGAGGCGGCGGCGGAAGCCTACCGCGACGCCATCGCGATCGACCGCTTCAGCGCGGACGCCCGGCTGGGCCTGGGACGGGTCGCGATGCAGCTCCGCCAGCCGGACCTGGCGGTCGTCCAGTTCGGCGCCGTGGTCGACCAGTCGCCCCACGACGCGCGCGGCCATGTCGGGCTGGGCGTGGCGCTCGACACGCTCGGCCGCCACGCGGAGGCGCAGAACGAATACCGGGCAGCATTGGCGGTCAACCCGAACAACAAGACGGCGATCAACAACCTGGGCCTGTCGCTTGCATTGGCCGGCAATCCGGCGGAAGGCGAAGCGCTGCTGGAGCCGCTGGCCGACGGCCCGTCCAGCACGCCCCGCCTGCGCCAGAACCTGGCGCTGGTGCTGGGCCTGAAGGGCGACAGCGGCCGCGCGGCGCAGCTTGCCCGGGCCGACCTGAGCGAGCAGGACGTCCGCGCCAACCTCGCCTTCTACGAGGCGGCCCGGCACGTCCCCGGCGCCAACTGAGCCGCTGCGGAAAGGATGACCGTCATGGGCGGCAAGGCGATGAAGAGATGGCTGTCGCGGAAGGGGACGACGGCGCTGGAGTTCGCCCTGGTGGCTCCCCTGGTGATCCTGGCCGCCGTCGCCATCGTCGAGTTCGGCTACATCATGACGGTCCAGAACCTGCTGGAGCTGTCGGCGCGCAAGGCGTCGCGCGGCGGGGTCACGGGCGAGACGCCGACCGACGGCATGACCCGCGAGGAGATGCTGCGGGCGATCGTGCGCGAAACCGGGCTGGGCCTGATCGACCCGGCCCGCGTGACCATCGGCATCACCGCCTATGACGGGTTCGAGAAGATCGGCCAGCCGGAGTCCTGCATGGACCTGAACGGCAATGGCGTCTGCGACCCGTCCGAGCCGTATACCGACGCCAACGGCAACGGCCGCTGGGACAAGGACCAGGGCAAGGCCAGCGCCGGCAGCGGCGGTCAGGTGGTGATCTATACCCTGAGCTACACCGACGTCCCGCTGACCGGCATGGTCGCGGCCCTGATGGCGGCGTCGCCGATGACTTACTCGGCCCGCGTGGTCGTCCGCAACGAACCCTTCCGGGGCTGAGGGAATGGACCGGTCATGAAGAAGCTTCTTGGTCCCGGGGGAAGGCGCGGCGTCGCGGCGGTGGAGTTCGCCCTGCTGATGCCGGTGCTGATCCTGCTGCTGGTCGGCATGGTGGACATAACCGGCTACGTCTCGACGGTGCTCAAGCTGGAGCGCGTCAGTTCCGGCACCGCCGATATCGGCGCTCAGTACGACAAGCTGCGCGACTCGATGACCGTGGTCAAGGGCGACGAGGTCGGCATGCTGTTCCTGGCGGCCGAGCAGCTTGCGAAGCCGCTGGACCTGCCGCAATACGGCGCCGTGATCATCACCTGCATCGGCGACCAGGGGTCCGGCCCGGCCGTGATGTGGCAGAGGCGGTCGGGCCGCATCGATGCCGTCAGCCGGATCAGTACCGGCAGCGGCCTGACGCTGCCGCCGGGCTTCAGCGTCCGCTACGGCGAAAACGTCCTGATCGTCGAAGTCTTCTACACGGTCCACCCCTACCTGTTCAGCGTCGGCTGGCTGAACCCGGCCGACGAAAGCGTCGATATCCGGTCGGTCGCCGTCTACCGGCCGCGCTGGGGCACCCTGACCACGCTCAGTCAATGATTTCGCTTCAGATCTTTCGATCCGACCGACGCTCCAATTTTTCCGGAGAACCGTGAGATGGCCGTTTTTCCACGCATTCTCGAGTCCTGGCCGATCATCGGGTCGGCATCCGGGCTGGCATCTCGCCTGAAGTTCCGCCGTCCGCTCGGCCGGGCGGGCAATATCGCCACGATGGCGGCCCTGATGTCGGTGCCGCTGATCGGCGCCGCCGGATTGTCGGTCGACGGCGTCAGGGTCTACATGCTTCACAACAGGATGGTGAGCGCGCTCGACGCCGCGGCGCTGGCCGGCGGCCGCGTGCTTTCCACCGCCAATGTCGAAGCCGACGTGAAGATGTACTTCAACGCCAACATCCCCGCCGACTATCTCGGCGCCACGGTCGGCACCCCGAAGGTGACGGTCGGCGCCAACGACGAGACGCTGACGCTGAGCGCCAGCGCCACCCTGCCGACGACCTTCGCCCGCGTGCTCGGCTTCGACACGATCCCGGTATCGGTGACCAACCGGATCCGCCGCACCGTGCGCGGCATGGAACTGGCCCTGGTGCTGGACGTAACCGGGTCGATGTGGGGAAGCAACAAGATCGGGCAGCTCCGGAGTTCGGCCACCGATCTGGTCAACATCCTGTTCGGCCCCAGCGAACAGTCGCAGACGCTGTGGATCTCGCTGGTGCCCTATACCGCCAGCGTCAACCTGGGGCCGACGCGGCGGAACTGGCTGACCGCGTCGTCGCCCGACGCAACCGCCTATGCGCCGGACACCTGGCGCGGCTGCGTCGAAGCGCGCCCGAACAACGACGCCAACGACCTGCCGCCCTCCTCCGCTCCGTTCACCGCCTTCCTCTACAAGTCGACTCTGGGCCAGTATCCCGCCGGCGGCGACAACGACTGGCCGGCCATCACCGACAGCATGAACTACGTCGATACCAACGACCGCGCCGGTCCC
>NZ_JCACHA010000447.1:0-1367 GCF_059503625.1 Skermanella sp. | reverse complement strand
ACCAACAAGCGGGCCGACATCCTGAGCAAGATCGCCACGCTGAAGGGCGTCAACCGGGGCGGCACCATGGCGAACCTGGGCCTGCAGGCCGGCTGGTTCACCCTGTCGCCGCAATGGCGCGGGCTGTGGGGCGATCCGACCCCGGCGGGCATGCCGCTGGACTACGGCACAGCCGATACCGACAAGGCGGTGGTGCTGCTGACCGACGGCAGCAATGAATGGTACGACCATCCCAAGCAGCCTTCCTACGACTACACCGCCTATGGACGGCTGTCGGAAGGCCGGCTCGGCACGACCACCGGCAGTCAGGCGACGTCGCGGATCAACAGCCGGATGACCGATCTGTGCACCGCCATGAAAGCGAAGAAGATCACGATCTATACGATCACGCTGATGGTCACCAGCAACACGACCAAGGATCTGTACCGGTCCTGCGCATCCCAGCCGAGCTACTATTTCAACTCCCCCAGCGCCACCGAACTGCGCGGCATCTTCCAGCAGATCGGTTCCCAGCTCAGCAACCTGCGGATCGAGCAGTAGGGCTGGGAGCGGCGGAAGCGGCGATGGCGGCAATGACGGCGGAGGCGGGAACGGAGAACCGGGACGCCGGCGACGGGCGTTTCGGCAACGACCGCGAAAGGTCACTATCGGTCACTATCCGGAGGTCCCTGACCCGCAAATCACCGGCCCGCAAATCACCGGCCCGCAAATCACCGGCCCGCAGGTCCGTGCCTCGCAAGTCCGCGACCTGACCGGCGGGAGTCGTTGCAGGGAGAGCCGTGGCGGCGGGCGGCGGTTCGAGTGCGTCGAGTTCTTCCAGCGGGTCGCCGTCGAGATCTTCCAGATCGGCATCGGGATGGGTCCGGTCGAGATGGTAGTGATGGGCGATCCGCTTGTCCTGAATGACGCCGCGCAGCTTCAGGCGGAACTCGATGGCGCGGAGCGCCAGACCGCCACGATTGTTTTCCCGTGCGTCGGCGATGATCGCCTCCACCTGCTCCGCCGCTTCGTCGAGCAAGGCTTGATGCTCGGCCCGCCGGGCTGCCCGCAGCCGGTCGATCCGGGTCCGGATTTCCGGCTGCCGCATCAGGAACGCACCCCGCTGCTTGGAACCCTGCGCCGAGTACCCCGCGCGCCGCGCGGCTTCCGCCCCGCCGACACCGCAAGCCATGGCTTCGCAGAAAGCTTCCTGCCGGGGGGTGAGGCGGATGGCGGGGTTTGGCGATGCGGTCATGGCGGCGGCTTTCTTGAATAGGAGGGATATTTGCTTATATTCCTAAAGCGAGGTAGATGCAAGTTTGATGGAGAGCCGCAGGGCAATCGCTTGAAGGGCTGTCGTTGTAGGATTCCCTAGATTGGCGGAATGT
>NZ_JCACHA010000446.1:0-2353 GCF_059503625.1 Skermanella sp. | reverse complement strand
GCCGTCACGCGCATAGATTCCCGATGATGGGCAGCGGGAGGATTTGCCGGTGGGTGGAGACCTCGGCGCGGCCGGATCAGGCGGCGGCAGCGGCGTGAGGGGCGATGGTCATGCGGCCCGGATCGGCGGGGTTGCTGGTGTCGGGCGGTCGCCAGTTGAACGGCAGCAGGGTATCGAGCGCCTGGATTTTGGTCCGTCCGATCCGGCCGATGACGTCGGTCAGGTAGGCTTCCGGGTTGATCCCGTTCAACCGGCAGGTTTCCACCAGGCTGTAGATCACGGCGGCGACCTTGCCGGCGGCGTCCGAGCCGATCACGTTCCAGTTTTTCCTGCCGACGGCTATGCCGCGCAGCGCCCGCTCGGCCGTCAGATTATCGATCTCCAGCGTGCCGTCGGCGGCGTAGCGGACCAGGGCATCCCACTGGGCGTTCATGTAGCCGAGCGCCTTGGCCAACTCGCTGCGCGGCGCCACCTGGCTCAGCCGTTCGGTCAGCCAGGCTCGCAGGGCGTCGAGCAGCGGCACCGCCTCGTTCCGGCGCACCGCCAGGCGTTCCGCGGGCGGCAGCCCATGGATCCGCCGCTCGATGCGGTACAGCGCGGCGATCTGCTTCACGCCTTCGGCAGCGACTGGCGAACCCTTGGCGCGCACCAGATCGACCAGCTTGCGCCGGGCGTGGCCGAGGCAGCCGGCCTCGACCATGGTGCCGCCCCGGTACAGGTGATCGAAGCCGGAGAAGGCATCGGCCTGCAGCGTGCCGGTGAAGCCCGCCAGGTGCTGGGCCGGATGCTTGCCGGCCCGTCCGGCGGAGAAGCGGAACACCGCGATCGAGGGCTCGCTGCCGCCGCGCGGCCGGGTGTCGTCGGCATAAACCCAGAAGCGACCGTCGTGAGTGCCGGCGCGACCGGGATTGAGCACGGTCACCGGCGTGTCGTCGACATGGATTTTGGTCCGCCGGAGCAGCAGTTCGAGCAGGCGGTCGGCAATCGGCGCCAGATCGCGCGCGGCCGCCTCGACCCAGCCGTACAGCGTGGTGGTGGCGAGCAGAACGCCGAGCCGGGCGTAGTGCGCCGCCTGCCGGTGCAGCGGCATGTGATTGAGGTACTTGGCGATGACGACCTGAGCAATCGTGCCGGCGGTGGGCAGGCCGCGCTCGATCGGCCGGTCGTCAGGCGCCGGCGCCTGGGCCAGTTCACCGCAGGCCCTGCAGGCGAACTTGGGCCGGAGCGTGACGTGAACCTCGGCATGGGCCGGCACGAGGTGGAGCTGTTTGCTCTCGTCCTGGCCGATCCGGGCCATCTCCCGGCTGCAGCACGGGCACTGCGTGCTGGCGGGCAGGATCTCGCGGGTCACCCGCGGCAGATTGTCGGGCAAAGGACGCCGCCCCCCGCCACCACGCCGGCGCTGTCCGGTCGTGTCCGCGCCTGAGGAATCCGCTGACGGTTCCGCCTCGGCGGGATTGGCCGGGGCCTGTGCTGCCGTATCGAGCAGGCTGAGCTGGTCCGGGTTCATCCTTTCCGAGGAACGGCCGAAGATCCTGTGGCGCAGAACCGCCAGGAACGTCTCCAGCCGTTCGTTCTCGCGCGTCAGCACCGCGACCCGACGTTCCAGCGCGGCGATCCGCTGGAGCGGATCATCCATCGGGTTCGCAGGATTGCTGTCGCGCGGGGCTTCATCCATGTAAAGAAAGTATCCGCACCGGCCCTCCTGGTAAACAGCAGCAGAAGCAGTAACATAGAAGTAACGTAACCTCTGTTCAGACGATAAACAGAGGCTTCGCAATGGGCTTTGTCTTGGCGGATCGCCAGTCCAGACCGTCAACGAGCAGCGACATCTGGGCCCGGCTGATCGTCACGATGCCATCCGCCGGGCTTGGCCAGATGAACTTTCCCTCGGTCAGGCGCTTCTGCATCAGCAGAAAGCCGGTGGTGTCGTACATCAGAACCTTGATCGTGTGCGCCGAACGTCCCCGAAAAACGAAAAGATGGCCACTGAAGGGATCCTGGAGCAGCACTGTCTGGATCTGTGCGGCCAGGCCGTCGATGCCGCGGCGCAGGTCGGTCCGACCCGCTGCCAGGTAAACACGCACGCCATCCGGCAGCCCAATCACGACCGCCTCTCGACAACATCGAGCAGCCGGTCCAGGGTCATGGCGTCGAAGCCACGCCCAATCCGGAGGACGCTACCCCCCTTCAGAACCAGTTCGATCCGGTCATCCCGCGGTTCCGGGACACTCACCACCGGTTCGGCGACATGGACCGCCAGAAACGTCGCCGCGGTTTCTGATCCGGCCGATGATGTCAGGGCGTCGGCGGCCTGCGCTTTGAGCCGGGAGTTCCAGTAGCCCAGCGTGCC
>NZ_JCACHA010000445.1:0-2356 GCF_059503625.1 Skermanella sp. | reverse complement strand
GGCTCAAGCTGAACTCGCTTGTCGATCCGCAGCTGATCGACAAGCTTTACAAGGCATCCTGCCACGGCGTCCGGATCGACATGATCATCCGGGGCATCTGCTGCCTGCGTCCCGGCGTGCCGGGATTGTCGGACAATATCCGGGTCAAGAGCATCGTCGGCCGTTTCCTTGAACACGGACGCGTTATCTGTTTCGGCAACGGGCACAGCTTGCCGTCGCCCGAAGCGAAGGTCTATATCTCCTCCGCCGACTGGATGCCGAGGAACCTCGACCGCCGGATCGAAACCCTGGTGCCGATCGAGAACCCGACCGTCCACCAGCAAATCCTCGACCAGATCATGGTCGCCAACCTCAAGGACGAGGCGCAAAGCTGGTATCTGGCATCCGACGGCGTCTATCACCGTGCGGTGCGCGACAAGGACGCCTTCAGCGCCCACACCTATTTCATGACCAATCCGAGCCTGTCCGGGCGCGGCAGTGCTACGGCCGGGGCACGAATTCCGCCCAGGCTCGTCCTGCAACAATCCCGGTAACGGTTATTCGAAGCAACACGACAAAGGCCCGGTGAGCGCTTCATCATGACCTTAACTCTTCAACGGCGTTCGTCGATCGAGGGCCGCGCGACCAGCAGGGTCGCCGTCATCGATATCGGCTCCAACTCGATTCGCCTGGTTGTCTACGACGAACTGAACCGATCGCCGGTGCCTCTGTTCAACGAGAAGATCATGTGCGGCCTTGGCCGCACGGTGGAAAAGACCGGCCGGCTGAATCCGGAAGGCGTCACCCTGGCGCTCGACAACATCGAGCGCTTCTCCCGCCTGATCGACGGCATGGATGTCGGGCAGGTGGAGGTGCTGGCGACCGCCGCCGTCCGCGATGCTTCAGACGGTGCGGCCTTCGTCTCGGCCATCGAGCAGCGAACCGGCCTGATCGTCCGCACCATCGCGGGCGAGGAGGAAGCACGCTTGTCCGCCCTCGGCGTCCTCTCCGGCACGCCGGGCGCCGACGGCCTGATGGGCGACCTCGGCGGCGGCAGCCTGGAACTGGTCGGTCTCGACCGCGGCGTCATCGGCCCGCAGGTGACCATGCCGCTCGGTCCGCTCCGATTGCTCGAGTCCTGCGGCGGCAAGGTATCCAACGCCAACCGCATCATAGATCAGCACCTGGAAGCCCTGCCATGGCTGTCCGGCCATAAGGACCGCCCGTTCTATCCCGTCGGCGGAAGCTGGCGCGCTCTTGCCAAGTTGCACATGGAGCAGGTCGGCCATCCCCTGCACATCATCCACCACTACTGCGTACCCGGCGCGCAGATGCGCGATTTCGCCGGCGTGATCGCCCGGCAAAGCCGGTCGTCGCTCGACAAGATGTCCAGCGTCTCGCGACGTCGTTCCGATACGCTCCCCTTCGCGGCCTTGGCGATGGAGCGGCTATTGCGCTACGTCCAGCCATCGACCGTCGTGTTCTCCGCCCATGGCCTGCGCGAAGGGCTGCTGTTCGATATGCTCAGCCCGGAAATTCAGCGCCAGGACCCGCTGGTCAGTTCCTGCGCCTCGCTCGCCAAGCGGATCGGCCGGTTCGCCCAGGGCGAGATCATGGCGGGCTGGACCGCCTCCCTCTTCGCCGGGGAAGACGAATCAGCCGGCCGGCTGCGCCGCGCCGCCTGCCTGCTCAGCGACCTCGGCTGGTCCGAGCACCCCGACTACCGGGCGGAACATGCCTATCTCCGCGTCCTGCGCATACCCTTCGCCGGCATCGACCACGACGAGCGCGCTTTCCTGGCGCTGACGCTCTACATCCGCTACGGCGGCCGGATGGAAGATCCCCCCGTCGCCATGGCCCGCAGCCTGCTCGACAGCGCCAAGGCGGCCAAGGCGAACATCCTGGGTCTGGCCATGCGTCTGGGCCAGACGTTGACCGGCGGCGTGGTGACGCTGCTTCAGCGGACCGCCCTGAGCCTGGACGAGGAAACGCTGTACCTGATCCTGCCGGAGGACGCCCGGGCCCTGATCGGCGACACCGTCCAGCGCCGCCTCGACTCAGTCGCCAAGAGCCTCAACCGGCGCGGCGCCATCGTGTCGAGGTCGTAGGAAAGTGGATGTGTTAACTGTATTCAACAAGCTATCGTTCAGTAACGATATTTTTAAATAAAATATCGTCATGCCAAGACTTGATCTTGGCATCTCCCAGCGTCAATTCCGTGCCGAAATCAACGTTCTAGTGTGGTTCCGAAGCCGGAATGAATCATTACGCTTGGAGATGCCAAGATCAGTTCTTGGCATGACGTTTGGGGCATGATGAATAATACCAAGGGCCGAAGAAGTTGACTGGTGAAGACGCTGCTGCCGTAGGTCGGTCT
>NZ_JCACHA010000444.1:0-2357 GCF_059503625.1 Skermanella sp. | reverse complement strand
CGGCTACCATCACCTGCGGTTCACGAAGACGATGCTGCCGCCGGCTCAGGTGGAATCCCTGTCCAAGGCCAGCATCGGCCGCCTGATCGAAACGACAAAGAACGATCACCGCGTCTTCGTCGCCCGCATCGCCGAAGCCGTCAGGGGTGAGATCAAGCTCGCTCCGGCGGAACTCAGCACGCACCATACCTGCCGGCTGGGCCGCTGGTACGACAACGTCTCCGACGAGACGATGATCGGGCTGACGGCGTTCGCCGGCCTGCTCGAACCGCACCGGGATGTCCACCGCAAGGGCCGTGACGTGCTCGTCTCGCTGATGGAAGGCCGCGAAGCGGAGGCCGCCCAGCGCATGGCCGATCTGGAACGGCTTTCTCGGCAGGTGATCGACCTGCTCGACCGCCTGGGGGCCGAATTCGTCCAAAGCGCGGCGGTCGCCGCCGCCTGACCGGCCGTGCTTGTTCCGGGATGCCGGACCGCGCAGCACGACAAGCCGGGCAGCATCCCGACAATCCTTGTCGCCAAGGCGACAAGGCGGCAGGCGCATTCCCGGCCGCGCGATGGTGTTTCACCACAAAGTATTGACAGGAAGAGTGTTTTTCCTGTGGCGCGCAGCTTGCATCGAACCTTGTCCGCCTAATGAAACCGGGCGACGGTCCAACAGACTCCGCCCAGAGCGCTGGAAGCATGTCGCTTGCTCGGAAGGCTGGGCCTGACGGGGAAGCCGGCTTTCCCGGATGTCCCGAACACGATCATCTTGAACAATGGAGTAGCGACATGCCGATAGTGACACTCAAGCCGTCGGGCAAGACCATCGAAGCCGCCGAGGGTTCGACCCTTCTGGAAGCGATCGTCGCTTCGGGTGAGAAGTTCACCCATAAGTGCGGCGGCGAGGCCAAGTGCGGCCAATGCCACATCTACGTCCCCGAAGGCCGCAAGACGCTGACCAAGATCCAGCGCCTGGAGAACGAGAAGCTGGACACCATCGTCGGCGTCGCGACGCCGTCGCGTCTGGCCTGTCAGGCTCGCCTCGGCACCGAAAACGTCACGGTCGAGATCCTCAGCTTCATCTGAGCCATCGAACCGAGCCAAGTCCCCCCGGCGCGCCGATGCGTCGGGGGGCTTGGTCTTCCGATCGGATCACGACGCTTCGTGATCCTGCCATAGTGCAAGGAGGGAGCGTGTCATCTCCACGATCCGGTCCAGATGCTCGCTGCCGACGGTGACGTTGAAGTCGCCATGCGCGGCCCTGTTCCGCAAGTGGACGATCTCGCGCATCGTGTCCGTCTCCTCCGGCGTCAGGTAACCTTCGGAAGCCAGCACCTCCAGCAGACGCAAGGGCGTCTGGGGACGGGCCAGCAGGTCTGGGGCCAGGACGCGTCCCGCCGCTTCGAAAGCAGCCCAGGCTGTCAAGAGCGCGGGCACTCCGCCCGCAGTGTCCATGATCTGGGAAAGGCTGGCGAGTACCTGACGAATGCTTTCCTTCGTCGCCACCCCGATTGCCGGATCGGCATTGCTTGACGGCGCATAATAGATCCGGAATTCCCAATCGCGATGCGGCGAAAAAAGGTCCTGGAGCTTTTTCGTTTTTGCAGTTCCCGGTCGGACAGGCGAAACGACTTCGATCGCGATGTTCTTGCCCGGCTTCAAAGCAACCGCATCAGGGCGATAGCTTCCCATGAAGGGCGGAAGCACGAAGGGCGGGGGCTGCACGAGGACGTGATAGCCTTCGGCCTGCAGTGTCGGAACCAAACTTTCCAGGATCGATCGTTCCGAACTGCTGTCGAGCGAAGCCATCATTCGAGCTCCTCAAACGGGTTGTCAGAAAGACGCACATAAAGAAGCGGCTTGTCACCAACAATCGCTCCTTCCAGGGTCGAGGAAGGAGAACCGAACTGAAACATCTTCTCCGGCTCGAATTTCTGAACCAGAACCCTTTCGACCTGATCGTCATCCATATAGATGTGCTGGCAAAGAGCATCCAGGATCGGCTTGACGATGTTGTCTATGTCGCCCGCCATTTCAGAGCCGGGAAAGTAGAAAAGCGTAACCGATATCGGACCGCCGGTCGCGAAATGACCTTCGGGCAGAACTTCAACGGTGGCGTCCCTGATCCTGGATTTCCATCGATCGACGGACTCCCGTCGCTTTGCCTGGTGAGAGACTGCTGTGCCCGAAACAACGAATTCCAGGGGAAAATCAAGCTCCACAGCCATGCCTTCCATGCTGGATATTCCGGTTCCGGGCGCTATGACGTCATTTGCCCTACTAGCCATAAATCAAAACGGTTTCAATGGTGTGTGCGCCCGATTCTCACCTATTTCGTGCTAAATGATAGGAATATTCTTTCCAAACGTGCC
>NZ_JCACHA010000443.1:1330-2358 GCF_059503625.1 Skermanella sp. | reverse complement strand
CATCCAGATTCCCCTGGGCCGTTGCAGCCAGAGCCTTCTTTGCGGACAGATCAGCGTTAGCTGCGGTCAGCGCGTCGGTCGCTTCTTGAATTTCCTCCGGAGTGCCGGTTTTGGTGAGATTGTTCAGGGTCCCTTGAGCGTCTATTACGTCTTGCTGGGAAGCCGTGACGGCCGCGTCCGCTGCCTGATAGGCTGCCTGCATGCTCGTTGCCTGCGCCTGTGCGGCGCTAAGAGCCGTTTGAGCCGCAGTCGAGACTGTTTGAATGTTCGTCAACGTTTGCTGAAGGGTCGCGCTCTGTGCCGTTGCGGTTTCCGCATTGGTGAGGGCCTTATCGAGTGCAACTTTGGCCGACCTGATCTCGGTTACACCCGCCATCAGCCCAGCGCCCGTCACCCCGGAATAGAGCAGGGCCGCGTAGATAGCCGCTGGATTGTCCAAGGTCTGGTCGACGATGAGGTTGGAAATGATGCGGGGATCAGCGTCAACGACCGTGCCGCCACCAAGACCCATCGATTGGGAAGGGGGCGTGCCCATCTCGGCATAGTTGCCATCCGTGAAGACAACTTGGCCTGGTGAGCCAGCACCGAACGTGATGCTATCGTCCGTCTCGTTCCGATAATAGGGATCTGTGATGCGCGGGAACGGGTTGTCGGCAGCGCCCCACTCCTCGCGCCCCGCAACCAAGTTGTTGTAGCTGCCGTCGACCGTGCGCAGGCCATAAGGCAGAAGCGGGTTTTCGACCAGCTCTGTCAGCGGCGTGCCGCCCGCATGTTTCTCGGCAATTTTGATTTGATCCAGGATGAACAGAAGGTCGTGTTTGACGAGGTTGACCATTTATTTAGCATCCATCATAAAAATTTGATGATTATTCACGCATGGGCTTTTTTATTTAAGTAAAGCCAGTAATGCGCGTGAGAATTCTTGAGGTAATAATAAGCTCAGACCAGAAGAAGGTTCTTAGCTAAAATTCTCAAAAACTCTTCATAAAAAAACTTTAAACCAGCGACGGCACGGATTACACAAATTG
>NZ_JCACHA010000443.1:0-1320 GCF_059503625.1 Skermanella sp. | reverse complement strand
GGTTGGACAGTTTTTGGTTTATGTGCCGCCCAAATGGCAGCAAAAATTGCGACCTATTCTGGTGCCAGATATCCGCCAACGGGGAAGGGACTCCATGGCGCGGCGTTGAGCGTTAGACAGCGCCCTGCTATGTCTAACACTATGTTGGAGGCAACCCGCATCGGGCTCTACCCGACACCGGACCAGCAGCAGAAGCTTGCTGTTCAGTTCAGGTGCGCGCACTGAGTGTTCAACAATGCTCTTGCCTTGACGCAGCAAACCTACCGGTAAGCCGGCAAAGGCTTGAGCTACCACGCCCTGGCTGTTCGTCTGCCCGGGCTGAAGCAGGAGTTCGAGTGGCTGAAGGAGGCGGACAGCCAGGTTCTTCAGCAGTTGCTTCAGAATCTGGCCCTTGGCCTTCGATGGCTTCTTCGCCCAGCGCGCCCGGTATCCGCGCTTCAAGTCCAAGCACGGCCGCCAGTCGATCCAGTATCCCCAGCCGGTCAAGCTGGAGGGCAACCACATCTACCTGCCAAAGGTTGGCTGGGTGAAGGGCATCGTTCACCGCGGGATTGTCGGCAAGTTCAAGACGGTAACGGTCAGCCGTAATGCCTGCGGTCAGTTCCATGCGGCCATCCTGACCGATACCGGACTGCCGATGCCGTCCGTCAGCACGGCGGGCAAGGCCCTCGGGATCGACGTGGGCATGGTCGATCTGGCGGTGACCAGCGACGGATCGAAGTTTACCAACCCCCGCCACATCAGGGCGGCGGAGCGCAACTTGAAGCGCAAGCAGCGTTAAGCTGGCGCGCGCAGTGAAAGGCTCCAACCGCCGGGCCAAGGCACGCCGCCTTGTCGCCCGCGTCCATCAGCGTGTCACCGACGCTCGACGCGACCACCTGCACAAGCTGTCCCGGCGCCTTGTCGATTAGAACCAAGTCGTCATCGTCGAAGACCTGCATGTCAAAGGCATGGTGAAGAACCCCACTCCGGCCAAGGCCATCTCCGACGCCGGATAGGGCACGCTCATCCGCTTCATCGAATACAAGTGCGGGCGCGAGGGGAAAGCGTTTGTCAAGACGGACTGCTGGTTCCCGTCCAGCAAGGCATGCTCCGCCTGCGGACACGTCCGCGACACGATGGGTCTGGATGTCCGGCAGTGGACCTGCTCGCATTGCGGCGCTTCCCATAACCGGGACGTCAATGCCGCGAGGAATATCCGCGAAAGGTTTGCGCCTGTTGGCGGTTGGAACGACCGCTGCTGCCAGTCGAGGGACGATCAGTCGGAGAAAGAAACTCGCTTCTCGATCCCCACGTCCCAATGGAGCTGAAAGCTCCTCC
>NZ_JCACHA010000442.1:0-2359 GCF_059503625.1 Skermanella sp. | reverse complement strand
TACCTCGATACGCCGCCTTGCTCACCTCGTCATCACCCAGTTTCCGCCATAGCTCATATCACCCAGCGGCTTCCGGTCGTGGCGGGAACTTTCCGGAACCGGCCTTCCATGGAAGGCTGACAGGGCACCAGCGCCTCGTCACCGATATACAGCGGGATGGGACATCCCCAGCAGCGGGCACTGAGTGCCATAAAGTGAGTAGAACTCCCTCACGTTCACGCCGAAATCGTAAGTTGAAATTCTCCTTGCTCGGATTGGAATAAATCGGCTTCGCGGAGTGACTCTCGTTGCCGGCCTCCTTGCACTCCGCATTCAGCATGACTTCGATTATGGGAGAACATTCGCTTGGAACCGTCAGCTGCCAGGCCTGTTCTCGCATCACTTTCCAACAAGTGAAGGGATGATCAGGATGGCAAACCAACCACCTCCCGTACCCCCTGCCGGCCGCAGCGACAAGGGACCGGGTGGAGCGGCCCACGAGGGCAACCCCGTTGCGGACTTGAACGGGGTAGGCAGGGCGCCGGCGAACCTCCGGGAGCAGGACCGCCAGGGCAATACCAAGCAAAACACCACCCATCAGGGCTACCAGCAGGATCGTTGAGGATGTCGAGGAACACAGCCGACACAAACCGCCACCATGGCGGGCCCGGGTCAAGTCATCAGAACGCCGACAAACCGGTCGACGATCCCAAGAACCAGCCAAGCGGATGGCAGCCGGAACCCGGTCAGCCGACCAACTCAAACCGCAGCCGGGTCGGCACAGGCGGGGGTGAGCGGGATCGGCATCATACCCATGACCCAAAGACAAAATCGTAAGCAGGTCCGCCCTGACCGGCAACGTCGATGCCGGCTTCGGCACCCGGCGTGTTCGCATATCGTCGACCTGAGCAACGAGTCGCTGACGGTCGTGATCGCCGATCGGATCACGCCGTTCAGCGTCCTCGGTATCTGAGCGGTTTGAAGCCGGGAACGAAGGTTATCCCCCTGCCCTGCGTGGAGCGCAACCGGTTCGCCATGCCCTTTCCATCACTCCATCCCGCCCTGGTCGAAGCTTTGTCCGCCCGCGGTTACGCCGAGCCGACCGCCGTGCAGACAGCCGTGCTGCAGCCGGAGGCTGCCGGGCGCGACCTGCTGGTCTCGGCGCAGACCGGCTCGGGCAAGACTGTCGCCTATGGCCTGGGTGCGGCGCCGAACCTCATGGAAATGGAGCCAAATGACCGAGGAGCCCGCCGGCCCCGCATGCTGGTCATCGCACCAACGCGGGAGTTGGCGCTGCAGGTGGGCGGCGAGTTGGAGTGGCTGTACGCGCGCCTCGGGTCCAGGATCGTCACCTGCGTTGGCGGCACCGACATGCGCCGGGAACGACGCGCCCTGGCAGAGGGCGCCGATGTGGTGGTCGGCACGCCAGGACGGCTGCGCGATCACCTGGAGCGCGATGGTCTCACTGCCGCGTCATTGCGGGTAGTCGTGCTCGACGAGGCCGACGAGATGCTGGACCTGGGTTTCCGCGAGGACCTTGAAGCCATCCTCGACGAGACGCCGCCGGAGCGTCGTACCCTGCTGTTTTCCGCCACCGTGCCGCGGGGCATCGCCGCCCTGGCCAAGCGCTACCAGCGCGACGCATTGCGGATCGAGGCGACTGCGGGAGGCGAGCCCCATGGCGATATCGAGTACCGCGCCATGCTCGTGGCACCCCTCGAGACCGAACGCGCCCTGGTTAATGTGCTGCGCTTTTTCGAGGCTCGCGGCACCTTGGTGTTCTGCGCCACCCGCGAGGCGGTGGCGCGACTGCAGGGCAATCTGCTGGAACGGGGTTTTGCGGCGGTGGCTCTGTCGGGGGAACTGGGTCAGGCGGAGCGAACGCGGGCGCTGCAGGCCCTGCGCGACGGCCGCGCACGCGTCTGTGTGGCGACGGACGTGGCGGCGCGCGGCATCGACCTGCCCGATCTTGGGCTGGTCGTGCATGCGGACCTGCCACGCGACCCAGCGACGCTGCTGCATCGAAGCGGGCGCACCGGTCGGGCCGGCCGCAAGGGTACCAGCGTCCTGCTCGTGCCGCATACGCGCCGCCGGGCCGCCGAGCGCCTCCTCAGGGAGGCCGGTGTGCGGGCCGCCTGGTCCGCACCGCCCGCCGCCGAGGAGGTGCTGGCACGCGACCGCGAACGGCTGGAGCGCGAAGCGATATCCCTCGCCGCCGAGGACGTTTCGGAAGAAGATCTGGCCGTTGCCCGGACCCTGCTGGCGGAACGGGACCCGGAGCGTATCGCGGTCGCCCTGGTGCGTGCGCTCCGGGGGCCGCTTCCGAGCGCCGAGGAGTTGTCGGCCGGCGTCGACGGCGGGGACCGGCGCGATCGGTCTG
>NZ_JCACHA010000441.1:0-2361 GCF_059503625.1 Skermanella sp. | reverse complement strand
TTTAAATCAAATAGAAATAAAGATGCCCCCTGTCTCGTCATGCCCTTGAGAAAACATGAGGGGAAGTGACAATGGCCCGATCGATGATTTGGATACCAGCGTTCGCGATCGTCGCTATCTGCATCGCAGCATCACCCGATCCAGCGAAAGCAGGGACTTCGAAAGGCACCACCGCCGGACAAGTCGGAGAGGCAAAGCCGCTCCAGGCGAAGGGTATCAAAAGGCAAGGACGCAGGGTCGATGACAGTGTTACGACCTGCAGGATGTTCGGCAGTGATGGCCTAACCCCTCGACCGGGGCTGATGCACATGAAGCAGAGCGACCATGCTCGTCTGCGCGCCGAGAACGATCTGATCGAGATGTCCCAGCGTGGCAATGGCGACGAAGCCGCTTACTACAGGTCCCTGACAGGCAACAGCGCAGACAATCCTAAACTCAACCGCTATCGAGTCGCGGACAGACTAGGCATGAAGAAAGCCTGCAAGCCGTATTGGTCCACACCCTGAGCGTGAAAAATAGCCGATTCACAATACACATAATGCATCAGAGAGGATTTCCATGACCATTCGAACCCTGCTTCTGGCAAGCGTTGCCATTGCCACGATCTCTGCTCCGGCTGTGGCCCAGGTGGCTGCCGAACTGGAGGGACGCGTAACCGACATCACGACAACCGGTACCGGCCCCGAAACCACCGTCACATCACTCAAGGTGTTTAATACCACCATCTCCATAAAGTCCGGAACCACGTTCGCCACGCCGACACGGGACGGCATGTCCGCCAACAACATCGGCATTTGCAATAATCGCCCGTTCGCCGGTATGAGCCGAACCACCAAGACCATGATTGGAGGCACTGGCATCATCGTTGGATCATCTGTTGACCTGCCTGCTCCGGTCGTCGGCTCGGTCGTCGAACCTCAAACCGTGTTTCTTGAGCCGGCTGAAAACGTTCTACTCGGCCGCATCACCAAAATCCCCGAGTACGAACTCGACCCGGTTACCAGCACGAAAAAATATGTGACTGGCACCTTGGAAGTCGAAGGAACAAGCGTAGTCGTACTCGGCACCAAAGCGGGCGAGCACTTCCCGCCCACCGGTACAGTGGCTCACAATCCATGCCTGCCAGGGACAGGCGTCAAGAACGATTTCGGCTTTGCAATCCCGCCGGAGTCACTGGTGGTCGGCGCAGAAGCCGCGGCTGAGGGCTGGTTCGGAGATGATGGCAAGTTCTACGCCTTCCTGATTGAAAGTGTCGGTGCGCCGGACATTCAGCCCACTTCAGTGAGCATCACCCGCGCCCAGTGCCGGACCCGTTCCGCGACCCAGATGGAGTGGGAAATCCGGGGTGGAACCGCTGATGAGGCATCTGGCGGAGCAGGCCAGATCCTGATCGGCAAGCCGGTACCCTCTCCCACGCCGGAAAACCCCAACAGGACAGTATTCGGGGCTTATACGGGTGCCACGACCACGGCTACCGCTGACCCGCTCAACAGGCCCTATGGCCTCTACACCTTCAAGGCGAACATCAATAATCAAGGGTCATGCCCGGAGACCGTGATGGTCCGGTATGTCGGAAAGTCCGCTACCGTAACCGTGCGCGCTGGCGTGGATCGCCGCTGAACGAATGGCATACCGGACGCAGTCTCCACCTGCCATCAGCGGAAACCCAGTTTTGGCACTCGTGTCAGGCCAGTAACGGCCAACCCGGACGACCAGCGTCTTGTTGGCTACGGTCGGCTGGAGGGTCTTTCGGGCGCCCGGCGTCTGGGACGCCTGTTCCGGGCGGCACGGCTGTATGTGAACTATTTTCAGCTGTCCTTCAAACTCAAGGAGAAGAGGCGGGACGGCGCGCGGGTGAGCAAGCGGTACCACTCACCGGCGACGCCGTATGAGCGTCTGCTGGCGAACGATCGCGTCGAGGAGCCGGCGAAGGAGCGTCTGCGCACGGAGTTCGCCCGACTGGATCCGGTTTGCGCTGCTGCGGGAAATTCGCGCGGCCCAGGCCGAGCTGGCGGCTCCCGGCGCCGAGCCGACCGCCGAGATGGATGATCTGACGCCGTTCATTGCCGGCTTGGCGCGGGCCTGAGAAGACGGCGAGGTGCGGCCGACCCACCGGCAGGCGACGATGGCGCCACGGACGTGGCGGACGCGGGTGGATCCCTTCGAGGAGGTCTGGCCAGTTGTCGAAATGTGGTTGGAGGCGGAACCCGAGCGGACGGCGCGGGAGCTGTTGGAGCGGCTTCAGAGTGCCTACCCCGATCGCTTTCCTGATGGCCAGCTGCAAACGCTTCAGCGGCGGGTGAAGGTGTGGCGCAGCGCCAAGGCACAGGAACTGGTCTTTGGCGCCTCCCGGTCCGCAGC
>NZ_JCACHA010000440.1:0-2364 GCF_059503625.1 Skermanella sp. | reverse complement strand
TATTTAGTTCAAAATAGTCAAAATCCGCGTATCTGGATGGGGCCGAGCGCGAATTGATAGTTTCATCAGCATTCTTCGCGCTTGCGGTATTTTCGAATCCCATGATAGCTTGCACAAAATGACAGCATTACAGGGAATTGCCCAAAACATGGGCATAAACATCGGCTCCATCAGGATCGACGATCCAGTGATCCTCGCCCCCATGTCGGGCGTCAGCGACATGCCGTTCCGCCGTCTCGTCAAGCGCAGCGGCGCCGGGCTCGTCGTCTCCGAAATGATCGCCAGCCAGGCCATGATCCGCGCCTCGCGCCAGACCATGAAGATGGCGACCAACTGCGCGGAAGAGTTCCCGATGGCGGTCCAGCTTGCCGGTTGCGACCCGGCCTCGATGGCGGAGGCGGCGCGTCTCAACCAGGATCGCGGCGCCGCCATCATCGACATCAACTTCGGCTGTCCGGTCAAGAAGATCGTCAATGGACAGGCCGGCTCGGCGCTGATGCGGGACGAAGTCCACGCCGCCCGCATTCTGGAGGCGACCGTCAAGGCGGTCGACCTTCCGGTCACGCTGAAGATGCGGCTGGGCTGGGACGACGACAGCCGCAACGCACCGAACCTCGCCCGCATTGCACAGGAATGCGGCATCCGCATGGTTACCGTCCACGGGCGGACCCGTTGCCAGTTCTATACCGGGACTGCCGACTGGAAGGCTATCCGCCATGTGAAGGAAGCCGTCGCCATCCCCGTGATCGCCAACGGCGACCTCAACTCCTTCGAGGACGTCACGCGCTGCCTTGGGGAAAGCGGGGCCGACGGCGTGATGATCGGGCGCGGCACCTATGGACGTCCCTGGTTCATCGGACAGGTGATCCACTATCTCCGCACCGGCAGGCACCTGCCCGATCCACGCCCCGACGAGCAGCTAGCCACGCTGCTGGAACATTACGAGGCCATTCTGGAACACTACGGCATCGACGCCGGCGTCAAGATCGCCCGCAAGCACGTCTCCTGGTACAGCAAGGGCTTCGCCGGTTCGGCGGAGTTCCGCGCGGAGGTGAACCGGGTATCGGACCCTGCCCAGGTGCGCACCATGATCCGCGATTTCTATTCACCGGTAATCGACAGGATGGCGGCTTGATGGTGCGCGCAGCTACAGCTTGGCGGAAGCAGATGCGGCAGGAAATCGACCCTTCCGGCATCCTCAACGCGCTCCCCGATCCCGTGCTGGTGATCGGCGGCCGCAACGAAATCCTCTATGTGAACCTGGAGGCGCAGGAGTTCTTCGACTGCGGCGCCGCGGCGCTGATAGGACTCCCGCTGACCGAACTGCTGCCCGAGGACAGCCCCGTCTATTTCCTGATCGATCAGGCCAGGATCAGCGGCGCCAGCATGTCCGAATACGGCGTCACCCTCGATACGCCCAAGATCGGCGTCCATCTCGTCACCGTGCGCGTGGCGCCGCTGGGCGAGCCGGCGGATTGCGTCGTGATGTCACTGCACGAGAAGTCGATCACCCGCAAGATCGACAACCAGCTCACTCACCGCAACGCTGCCCGGTCAGTCACCGCCATGGCCGCCATGCTTGCGCATGAGGTCAAGAACCCGCTCTCCGGCATCCGGGGCGCCGCTCAGTTGCTGGAACAGAACGCGTCCGAGCCCGACCGGGAACTGACGCGCCTGATCTGCGACGAATCCGACCGGATCGTGGCCCTGGTGGACCGGATGGAGGTGTTCTCGGACAAGCGTCCGCCCGACCGGACCGCCGTCAACATCCACAGCGTCCTGGAACATGTCCGCAAGGTAGCCCAGAGCGGCTTCGCGCGGACGGTCCGCTTCACCGAGCGGTACGATCCGTCGCTTCCGGACGTCTACGGAAACAGGGACCAGCTTATCCAGGTTTTCCTCAACCTGATTAAAAATGCGGCAGAAGCCGTTCCGGAGCAGAGCGGCGAGATAATCTTGAGCACTGCTTACCAGCATGGCGTCCGTCTTGCCGTGCCGGGAATTGAAAGTCGCGTACACCTGCCGTTGCTTGTTAGCGTGCAGGACAACGGCAATGGCATACCGGAGGATCTCCGTACCCATCTGTTCGATCCGTTTGTGACCACAAAGCGGAACGGAACCGGCCTGGGTCTTGCATTGGTTGCGAAACTGATTGGCGACCATGGCGGAGTCATCGATTTCGAGACCCTGCCGCGCCGTACCGTATTCAAGGTATCGCTACCGATGTATGCCGATTTTGAACAGTCTCTGGAGCAGTCGTAATGCCGGCATCGACGATCCTGGTCGCCGATGACGATCGTGCGATCCGGACGGTGCTCAACCAGGCACTGATCCGACTGGGCCATGATGTCCGCACCACGGGAA
>NZ_JCACHA010000439.1:0-26821 GCF_059503625.1 Skermanella sp. | reverse complement strand
CGATGGAAGCCCGCTTCGCCGCCATGTCGAACAGCAGGTTGCCGAACCGCGTCGCCGACGACGCCATGCCGTGCGACCGCCGCAGGAGGGCGCGGCAGCGCGCCTCCAACTCGCGCAGGTCGAAGGGCTTGACGATGAAGTCGTCGGCGCCGAGGTCGAGCAGGTCGACCTTGACGTTGACCTGGGACCGGGCGGTCACGACCAGCACCGGCGTATGGTCGCGCCGCCGGCGCAGCTTGGTCAGGATCGTCTGGCCGTCGACGCCGGGCAGCATGATGTCCAGGATGACGAGCTGATAGGTCTCCTGGGCAAGCAGCTCTTCGGCCGCCTCGCCGTCGGGCGCCCAATCGACTGCATAGCCCAGATGACGCAGCCGGCGGACGACGGCATCGGCAAGATCCTCGGTATCCTCGACCATCAATATGCGCATGGGACGGCACCAGGACTTTCTTCAGGACTGAGGTTGCGGCTGAACCGGCGGAACGGGACGTGGACGGCGCTGCTCGTCTATCGCGACGAATGTAAAGGTCGCTTCCGTCACTTTGAAGCAGTCATCGCCGTCCCGGCTACGGCGCCATGCTTCGATGCGGATGCTCAGCGAGGTCCGCCCGACCCGGATGATGTCGGCGTAGAGGCTGACTTCGTCGCCGACGAAGACGGGGGAATGGAAGACCATGCTGTCGGCGGCGACGGTGGCGCAGCGGCCACGCGCCCGCCGGGCCGCCGCGTTGCCGGCGGCCAGATCCATCTGCGCCATCAGCCAGCCGCCGAAGATGTCGCCGGCGGGGTTGGTGTCGGCCGGCATGGCGACGGTACGGATGACCGGTTCTCCGATCGGGACGGCATTGGTCTGCGGCATTCCCAGTCACTCCTTGGTTTTGTTTCTATCGGGGGTTTTGTCTCTATCGCGGATTTCCGGTGCATGAGGCGCAGCCTGCCCGCCGGACGGAGGCGCCGGCAGCGGGCCGGCGCGGTAAAGCCATAGCGGCACGATCAGGTTGAGGACGATCAGCCGAACGACATGGTGGGCGCCGACGAATGCAGGGTCGAGCCCGAGGGCGAAGGCCATTATGGTCATGGCTTCGACACCGCCCGGCGCATAAGCGAGCCAGAGCTGTCCGAAAGGCAGCGCCAGCAGGATATGAGCCGCGTAGGCGAAGACGGCGGAAACGCCGAGCGCCAGTCCCACGCTTTCCAGTGCGCCCCGGAAGGCCGTGCGCATCGAGGAGAAGGACGTGTTGCCGAAGCGGACCCCTATCACGCAGCCGGTGACGACGAATCCCAGGATCAGGAGCGGGCCGGGCAGACGCCCCTCGACCATGCCGGTCGCATGCAGGCCGGTGCTCACGATCATTCCGCCGAGCAGCGCCCCGCCGGGAACGCCGATCCGTTCCAGCAGCAGTCCGGCGGCGTAGCCTCCGGCAAGAGTGACGGCGGTTTCGGGAAGCGACAGGTGCGATCCGTCTCCCGGCGGCACGAAGACGGTTTCGCCTGGGAGCAGCCAGGGCAGCAGGGCGACCAGGACGAAGAGGCGGAGGCCCTGGGCAAAGGCGATGCGCGGCAGGTCGGCGCCGCTGCGCAGAGCCAGGATCAGCACCTGCGACAGGGCGCCCGGTATCGACGAGTAGCGCGCGGTGGAGCGTTCCCATCCCCAGACCCGCGTCAGCCATGTGGTGCTGACCCCGATCATCGCGATCACCGCCACGGCCAGAATGCCGAGGCTGCCCGGCCAGGCGCCGAGTTGGGCGATCGTTTCCGGCGTCACGGCGCTGCCGATCGATGTTCCGAGGACGACGAAGACGACGGTGCGGATCCGGTCGGGCACATGGACCTTGAAACCCGCGGTAGCGGCCACGGCGACGGCGATCATGGCACCCGACAGCCATGCGGCCGGCACGCCGGCCAAGGCGAAGATTCCACCACCGATGGCACCAAGCGCCACGGTCAGGCAGAAGGCGATCATTCCGGAGATACTCTCACCGGGCTTCCTCCAGGACAGCGTTCTTATTGTTATGGAACGGAAGCCGCGTCGGTCCCGTACCGCTGTGGCCGAAGCCTAGCAGCGGAACCTGTCACCGACCTGTCATTCGGCCGCCTTGTTCCCGCAAGGCGAAGCCTCTCACCGCCCAATGTCCTTAGAGACCTAATTTTGTCACAGCCTGACGTCAGGCGTCGCAATCCTTCGTCAACCTTCAGCAGCGCAGGCTGCGGCAACCTTGCCGTAGTTCCAGCCGAAGGATTGACCGTGCAACCCTCCCTGCCCTCCACCTTGCAGAATGGTCTGTCACTGGCCGATGTCGCTCGCCTGATGGATCAGCCGTCGGTCGCCAACCGGGTCGACACCGCCGACAAGGTGGCCGAGCAGCTTCGGACAGGGAAATTGACCGGGCCGGCCGAGGACATGGCCAAGGACATCCTGATGCGCTTCGCTCAGGACGCGGAAGCGGCGGTCCGTCAGGCGGTCGCCTGGCAGTTCCGCAACAACGACCGGCTGCCCGAGGCGCTGGCAGTCCGGCTTGCCGAAGACGTGGCGGAGGTCGCCGCTCCGGTGCTGAGCTACCATGCCGGGTTCGAGGATGCGTTCCTGACCAACGTCATCGGCACGGGCGATCAGCTCAAGATGGCGGCGATCGCCGTTCGCCGCACGGTGTCGACGATCGTGTCGGACGCGCTGATCGATGCGGGCGACGTGGCCGTCATGACCTGCCTGCTGGCCAATTCCGGCGCCGAGATCACGCCGGACGGGCTGGGCCGGATCGTGGACCGGCACGGCGATACGCAATCCATCGCGACGATGGTTGCCGGTCACCCGATGCTGCCGGCCCCGGTCGCCTGGAAACTGCTGGGCCGGGTTTCGGCGGCACTGATGCGCGACTTGGCGAAGCGGCACAAGATCCCGGATCTGGTGCTGGAGCGCTGCATCACCCGCGGCCGCGAAGCGGCGATGATGATCATGATCCGGCCCATGCTGGCGGACGGCACGCATCTGCGCGGGTTCATGGAGCAGATGCACTGGCAGAAGCAGCTTACCACCGACCTCCTGTTCCGAATGCTGTGCGCCGGCGACCTCGAGGCCTTCGTCACCGGCATGGCGGTTCGGTGCGGCATCACCCGGGAAGCGGCGGCGATGATGGTGATGGACGAGCGCCCGGTCGGACTGACCGCCGCCTTCGATCAGGCCGGCATGAAAGCATGGCTGATCGAGCCTTTCCGGGTAGCCTTGACGGTCGCGCGCCGCTGGTCGCGTCCGATGATCGCGGCGAAGCGGCGCGACTATCAGCTAGAGGTGCTGGCGCGCGTCTTCGAACACTGCGCGGATACCGAGGAACGCGACGTCAGCGACCTGATCCTCCAGGTCTTCGACCTGCGCGCCGACCGGACCGTTTTGGAAGCCCGCGACCGTCTGAACCTGCCGGCGCCCCGCCCGTGCTAACCCCGCCCTAAGCCTTCGGAGAGGGTTACCACCGCCTTTCCATTCCTTCGATATGGGGCGTTGAGTTAAACAACGCCGCTATGAACAGCGCAAGACAGGACGCGCTCTCCGCCAGGCGGATGATGACGAGCGGTATGGACAGTTCAGCGAAAGCGGCCGATCCGATGCAGGATGCGGTCTACAATCGCGTGCTCATGGCGGCCATGGCCGGCCGGCGGACCATGGTGGTCACCGACTACACCGGCGGCAACGGTTCCGTGGCCGGCCGCAGGATGGCCGATTACATGAACTCGTCAGGTGGCGTCGCTCTGACCGCCACGGGGTACCGGGGCGCCCGCCTGGAAGACCTGCTGTCGGAAGCGGCGGTCGGTATCGGGCTGAAGCGCTCCAACGACCTTGAGGAACTGGCGCTTTCGCTGGAGCGGTCGCTGGATGCGGCGGGCTCCGGACTGCTGGTCATCTTCGATGCCCATCTGCTGTCCGCCCCGGTGATCGGCGATCTGTGCGAATTGTCGCGAAGCGATACGGAAAGCGGACTGTATATGCAGGTCCTGCTGACCGGCGGTCCCGGACTGGACGCGCAGTTCGAGAAGCCCGGCCTTGCCAATGCCGCGCGGCTTGTCGCGTCGTCGCGCTGGCGGATCGAAAGTGACGACCAAGAGGCTGCGGAGGAGCCGGCCAGCCCTCCCGTCGTCGAACGGCAGGCTCCGGTCCCGTTGGCGGCTCCTGCGAGGGCGGCGCAGCCGGCACGGTCGCCGGCGCTGCCGAAGACGGAGCAATCGGCCTTCACCCGCCCCAGGGCGGAACGGCAACAGGAGTTTCCGGCTTCCGGGCCGGTCCCGGAACAGCGTCCGCTCCGCAGGCCTCGCGCCGTCCACGCCTATGATATCCAGTCCGACCCACGCCCGGAGCACCGTGAGCCGGCGAAGTCGTCGAACCGGGTCTACTGGGTACTTGCGATCGGCATTCTGTTCGCCTTCGCAGCCGGTTTCGTGACCAATGCGCTTTGGCCTTTCGCCCCCAAGAGCGCAACCGAACTGCTGGAGGGCGACGGCTTGTCGGCCCTGACCGCCAACCTGCCGAGCGCGCCGTCCCTCACGTCACCCTCTCAGCCGGTAGAGCGGCAGGAACCGGCGGGTCCGGCTCCCGTGCCCGAAGGCTCGGCGCCGGCACCGCAGCAGGCACCTCAGGTTTCCGGTTCCCCGGCCACTCCACCGGCAGCGGCGGGGTCCACAGGGGCTGCCCTTCCTCCGGACTGGAAACAGCCGCCGGTCGAGCGCCAGCCTCCGGCCGCGACGCGAAGCTTGCCCGCTCCGGGGAGCGCACCGCCAGCGGAACGTCCGGTGATGGCGGCCCCCACTCCCCTGACGCCGCAAACTCAGCAGCAGGCTCAGGTCCCGTCATCCCAACTGCCGCCACGGCAGCAACAGGTTCCGCCACAGCCTGCCAGAGCGGAGAACCCGTCGGACGTCTGCCGCGAAGGCTCGGGTGCCGCAAAGCCGCCGCAGAATTCGTTTGCCGGGATCGCGGAAGGCTTCATGACCGATCTGCGCAACCTAGGGCGCTGCATAAACAGTCTGGCGAAGTGAGGACGGCAGGTGCCCCCTCCGGAATCTGCCTCGATCCTTCAACGGCCGCGGAATACCGGCTTCCGCTTTTCCATGAAGGCCGTTCGGCCTTCGACATAGTCGTCGCTGGCGATGCAGGCGTTCATTAGGTCTTCGCAGCGCTGGTAGTCCGGCTCGCCCGCCGGCTTGTCGAGTTCCTCGATCATCAGCTTGGCGGATCGGACTGTCAGCGGCGCGTTGTCCGCGATCGAGGCACAGAGTTCGCCGATGGCGCTTTCCAGGCCGGCATCGTCCGTCATCCGGTTGATCAAGCCCATCCGCAGGGCTTCCGGCGCCTGGAACCGGCGGGCCGTGAAGAAGATCTCCTTGGCGAAGGCGGGACCGACCAGATCGCGCAGGCGCTTGACGCCGTCGAAGCTGTAGCCGACGCCGAGCCGTGCCGCCGGGAGCGCGAAGGTGGAGCCTTCGGTCGCGATCCGCAGGTCGCAGCTGATGGCCAGCCCAAGGCCGCCGCCGATGCAGTAGCCCCGGATCATGGCGATTGTCGGCTTGGGAACTATCTGAAGGGCCCTCATCGACGCGGCTGCCAAGTCGTCATAGGCCGCCACTTCCTCCGACGATGCCCGGTGCTTCTCGAACTCCGATATGTCGGCGCCGGAGACGAAGGCGCTGTCGCCCGCCCCACGCAGGACGATGACTTTGATCCCGTCGTCGGATTCGAACGTGGAGAGCGCCTGGGGCAAGGCTTCCCACATCTCCAGCTTCATCGCGTTGTGACGCTCGGGATTGTTGAAGGTGATCCAGCCGATTGGCCCCTGCCGTTCGGCGGTCAAGCGATCCGTCATGTGTATTCCCCTGAACGATGTCACGCCGCTGCGTCAAGGAGTGGAGCTAGGCCGCATGCGGCAGCGCCCGCAAGGCCTGTCGCGTCAGACCACCCCCAGCTTGACGATCGCATAGGCGAAATCGGCGGAGAAATCCTCTCCCTTCCGCACGACCAGGACTTTTTCGTTCAGGCGGTGAAGCCGGTTCCGAACCGGCTCCGCATCGAGTTTGGATGCGACGATGACGAGGGGGACATGATGCGTCATTTCGGCCGCATGGATCATCCGGGCCACATCCACGCCATCCAGGATGTCGATGATGTTGCTGATGAGGATCAGGTCGGGGCGGGTCCGGATGGCGCTTTCGATACCCTGGAAGGAATTGGACAGGATAACCAGACGAAATCCGCCGGCGCGGATCTCCGGCTCCATCAGGCGCAACTGGATGTTGCGAGGGCCGATGAACAACACGGTCTTCTGCCCCTGCGCCCGCCGCTGGGTCTGCGTGGGATGGAAATCGGGCAGCGATTTGAGTATCCGCCGGCCTTCCTCGCTGCCCGGATCGCGTCGGGCCTCCACGATCGCGCCGATGGCGTGGACATGCTCCAGCATGCCGTCGACTGCGCTTTCGCTGAAGTTCCCGGTCGCAATGATGTAATCTTCAAGATGATGCGAAATCAAAGCGATAGTGGGAAAGCCGAAACTCGCCGCCGACCCTTTGATGCTATGGACGTTGCGCAGTAATTCGAACGAATCCGGCTTGACGTTCAGATTCTTAGAAAACGATACAACCATCTGCTCGACATTGCCGAGCCGCTCCACTACATCATCGATAAAAAATGGCAGAAGTTCGGCAACCAGATCGGCATCTATATCCTTCTCGCTCGTCATCTGTTGCCTCAGGGTGGAATACCGAGCCAACATACAAGTTACCGGGCTGACATTCATCCTCCACCAAGCGATGTAAAAAAATGCCGCACCGGGTGATTACTTATAGTTTTGGTTAATTATTTTCTTCGCTATTTTACGGTTAATCATGAACCGCCTGTCCGGAGCCGGCGCCGCACCCTCTCCTCTTGGCGACGGTGGCGCGTGGGCAAGGACGGCGTACGGCCGTCGGTCGCCGTTTTGAGATGCGGCGGTTTTCGGGTATAGGAGGGGACACGATATCCGGGGCGGGAAGTCTGAGCCGCGACGGGGCAGAGGAGAGGTGATGAAAGTCAGCATCGACATGGGGTCGACGCAGAACGGCGGACCGGCGACGCTCAATCTGGAGGAGTTGCTGGCTACCCGATTGCTGGTGCAGGGAAATTCCGGTTCCGGCAAGTCACACCTGCTGCGCCGCCTGGTCGAACAAAGCGCTTCCTGGGTCCAGCAGGCGATCCTCGATCCCGAGGGCGATTTCGTGACGCTGGCGGAAAAGTTCGGCCATGTGGTGGTCGACGCCTCCGCCCATTCCGAAGGGGCGCTCCAGCGGATCGCCGCCCGTGTCCGGGAACACAGGGTCTCCGTCGTCGTCAACCTGGAGGGGCTGGACGTCGAGCTTCAGATGCGCCACGCCGCCGCCTTCCTGGGTGGATTGTTCGACGCCGACCGCGACTTCTGGTACCCGATGCTGGTGGTGGTGGACGAGGCGCAGATGTTTGCGCCCGCCGCAGCCGGCGAGGTTTCCGACGAGGCGCGCAAGGTGTCGCTGGGCGCCATGACCAACCTGATGTGCCGGGGCCGCAAGCGCGGCCTTGCCGGCGTGATCGCGACCCAGCGTCTGGCGAAGCTTGCCAAGAACGTGGCGGCCGAGGCGTCCAACTTCCTGATGGGCCGCACATTCCTCGACATCGACATGGCGCGCGCGGCTGACCTTCTCGGCATGGAACGGCGGCAGGCCGAGATGTTCCGCGACCTTGAGCGCGGTCATTTCATAGCCCTTGGCCCTGCCCTGTCGCGCCGGCCGCTGCCGTTGCGGATCGGCAGCGTCGAGACGACGGGACGGACCGGAAGCCCCAAGCTGACCCCCCTGCCGACGACCGCGCCGGAAGACGCGCGCGACCTCATCCTGGCTCCCGGCGAGCCGGAACCGCTGGTCCGGCCGAGTGTCCGCAAGCCGATGCCTCCGCCGCCGCAGAACATGGATATCCTGTTCCAGCTGGCGCAGTCGAGGCCGGTGCTGAGCGCGCCCCCCGAAGAGGTCGAAGAACAGGGACCCGAAGTCGACCGCGAACCGCTGCTGGACGACATCCTGCGGAAGATACTGGAGGACCCGGAGGCGGCCTTCCGGTCGGTCGCGGTGCTGTACCAGGACTTCCTCGTCCGCTGCCGCATCCACAAGGTACCGGGAGCCCCCTTGGATCTGGCAGCCTTCAAGCGCCGGCTTTCGGCGGCAAGGGCCGGCGTCCGCAACGAAACCGCCGACGGGCCGGAATGGGAACAGGCCACCGTCCTGGCCGCCGGCCTGCCGGAGGACATCCAGGGCGTCTTCCTGCTGATCGCCCGCGCCGCGATCGAGAAGGCGCCCTGCCCGTCCGACGCCGAGCTGGCCCGCGCCGTCGGCAGCCGGTCCAACGGCCGCGCGCGGCGCCTGCTGAGCTACATGGACCAGCGCGGGTTCGTCGTCACCCGCAACGACCGGGGCGGCAACCGGATCATAGCGCTTCCCGGACTGGGCTGGGAAACCGCGCCGGGAGACCCCAATGCCGCCGACGATCCGGCGGCGCCCCAGGGTGGTGACCTGTTCGACGTGGCGTAAAGGCACCGCCGTCACTGCGTCGGCGGATAGAGCGGCGTCAGCTTCCTTTCGCGGCGATAGGCGCGCCAGAACTCCGGCAGGCTCTGACCCCGGTGCCCCCGGTTACGGTTGGCGCGGCCGATGGCGAACAGCAGGCGGTACTGTTCCATGATGTCGCGCCGAGCCCGACCGAGCGGGGTCGAGCGGTCCCATACATGGGTCATCTCCGCCCCGGCGCCATTGATTTCCAGGATGGTGAAGTCCTCGCCGGCCTGGAGACGCGCGATATCGGCGAAGCGGATGTCGAAGCGGCCGAACCAGAACTCCGGCATCGAGCGGGCGATGGCGTCGAACCGGGCGGTCATCGCAGGCGTGACCAGAGGAGTGCCGTCGCGGAAGATGCTGCCCCGGCTGTGGCTGCCGGCAAAGGCCAGCCGGATCGGTTCTCCCGGTTCGGGAACGTCGTCCAGGCGGCCGGCATGGCGCGGCAGGTAGAGGTGCGATACGCGGCCGGCGCGGGGGTCGGCCAGGATCAGTTCGCGCAGGGTCGAGCGGCCGTCGCCGTAGACGTAGGGAAAGTATTTGAGCGTCAGGGAGACGATACGTCCCTTGGCCTCCCCCGGCATGCGGACATAGAAGACGCCGGCTTCGGCTTCGAAGGCGACGTAGCGTTGCAGGATCAGGCGCGCTCCGGGCGGAAAGTCCTCCAGGTATTTGGCCAGTTGCCCCAAGTCGCGGACCAGCCGGACCCCGGCGCCGCGACATCCAAGGTCCGGTTTGGCGACGATGGGGAAGCCGAGGCCGGCGGCATCCATCGCGGCTTCGGCCGCCAGAGCTTCGGCGGTCGGGTCGTCAGGCTGGTTCGGGCGGTCTACCGGGATGAATGGAGCGACATGGTCGGGAACCGAGGCGCAGGCGAGGTCGAGGATCGCGGATTTCGACTCGCCGGAAAAGCCGCCGCCGGGGAAGGACGGGTTGGCGGCGGTCGGCAGGGTGATGCCGCGATAGCGAACCATCAGCCACAGCGAGTAGAGCGCTACCGGCCAGTAGAACCGCCGCATCGACCAGAACTCGAAATCGCCGAGCTGGTCTCCCGATATGTCCAGCGGCGGCATTCCGGCATGCGGGATCGGCCATGCCGGGTGTTCCCGCACGGGGCGGTCCTGGGCTGGCGCTTCGGCGAGCATGGTCATGATGAGGCTCCGGTATCGACCGATTTGGCTGACGAGAGGCAACGCAGCAGGCGCGGCGTTCCGGTCGCCAGGATTGCCAGGGACAGGACAACAAGGATTACGGCCGTAGTCGGATCGAGGCCGGTCGCAATTCCCAACGCATCGCCGAGCGTGCGTCCGAGAGATGCCGCAAGCCAGAAGAGGCCCGCCGTCCAGACGGCGACCGCGACGCAGACCAGGGCGGCGAACCTGGGGAACGACACTCCCAGGAGCCCTGCCGCCGTGTAGGTCGCGAACCGCAGGCCCGGCACGACCCGGGCGATCAGGACGGCCGCGGTCAATCGGCCATCGAGGGCGGCGCGTGCCCGCTGGACCGGTGCGTCGTTCAGGTGGCGGCGGAGTACCGGAATGCGGACACCCAGACGTCCCATCCCATAGAGGCCGATGTCGCCCAGCGCTATCCCTCCGGCCACGGCCGCGAACGCCGCTTCCCAGCCGATCGTGCCGTTGAAGGCAAGTGCGACACCGGCTGCTATCGCAGCATCTTCCAGCAGGAAGGTAATCAGGACCAGCGAGGGCAGGAGCAGCCAGGGCTCGGTCGAGAACGCCAGGATGGCGGAAAGCCCGCCCGGCCAGTCGGCAGGCAACGTCAGCATGTCATGTCTCCCGCGCGGGCAATGGCGTCGCGGACGGCGGCGGTGGCGTTCCAGGGGAGGAAGTGATCGGCCCCCTCCAGCACGATGGTCTCGACCAAGCAGGCGCCGGTGAGCTTGGCGGCCGAATAGGCGGCGTTCGAGAAGGGCACCAGATCGTCCCTGGTGCCATGGACGATCAGCACGGGACAGCGGATCAGCGGCAGGTCGGCACGAAGCGCTTCGAGTTGAGGCTTGAGGTCGAGCAGTTCGGCGTTCGCGTTGCGGATCATGCGCGGCAGGAGCGCCCGGATGGGAGCCCAGGCGCCGACCCGCTGGAGCGGATGCACCTCTTCCATCTCCGGATCGAGCGAGGCCGCCAGCAGGATCAGCGCCCTCACTCGTTCCGGATGGCGCGCGGCGACCAGAGCGGCGACCGGCCCTCCCAGCGAGTGGCCCAGCAGGATGGATGAACGGCCGAATGGCAGGAGGGCCGCTACCGCGTCGGCCTGACGGGCCAGGCTGGTGATCGCTCCTTCCGGACCGCTGTCGCCGAATCCGGGACGGTCGAGCGCCACGACGTCGAAGCCCGGCGGCGGGTCGGCCAGGAAATCGGCCCAGCCGGCGGCGGAACCGGGAGTACCGTGGATCAGGATCAGCCGGGGGGACGAGGTATCGCCGGATGCCAGATAGCTGATCGCGACCGGCTCCGCATCTTGCGAAGCTCCGTCCAGGAGCAAGGCGTGCCGGAACGGCGCCATCGCCTCGGGCAGGGTCACCGGTCCCGGTATGTCGCAGGTGGCGATGCCGAAGGCGGCGACGATCATTCCGGCGGCGCGCATCGCGGTCTTGCAGGTCACGCGCATATCCCCTGCCGAAGGTCGGGAGCGGACTCGAGCTGCCTGCGGCTATCCTGATAGAGCTGCTCGAACCAAGCCTGCTGTGCCGTACTGCCGCCGAGCAGGAACATGCGCGGAAGCACGGAGCCAAGGGCGGATGCCGCCTCGGCAAAGCGACGGCGTGCATGGGCCGCGAGGCCACGGGCGGCGGGAACGGCGACTTCGCTCCAGATGACACGGCTGGATGGGGAAGCGATCGCTGCATGGGCGCGCATCCCCGCCAGCATCTCCGCCGCCGCCTCGTCCTCGCCGGCCCGCGCCAGCGCGTAGAGGTAGTGGAGGTCGAGAAATGCATTCTGCCGGTCGTGGATGCGTGGGCCGACATGGGCCGCAACGTCGGCCCAGCGGTTTCCGACATCGACGCCCCGCAGTTCCAGCCGCGACAGGAGGGACACGGCGTTGATCTGATCCTGGACATAGGTCTTGCGGACGCCCCAGACGCGGGCGTCGAACAGCGCCAGCGCGGCGGCGGCATCGTCCAGGTCGAGCCGGAACAGGGCGGCATGCCACCAGTTATGGGTGTACATGAAGCTGGAACAGCGGTCCCAGGTGCCGGACAGCGGCGCCAGGAACGCCAGGCCGCCGTCTGGATCGCGGCGGGCTTCCAGCACATGGGCGACGGCGTGCTGCGCCCAGGGATCGTCCCGGTTCATGCCGACCGCACGGCGGCCCGTGTCCTCTGCGGCATCCAGCGCTCCGGCCTGTTCCAGCGCGAATGCCAGCATGCCCCAGGCGTAGCTGTGCTCCCGTCCGTGCGGCAAGGCGGCTTCGGCAAGCTCCCGCATCCCGGCCCGGTCGCCCCGGTTGAGCTGGTGGATCTGGGCCAGCTTCAGGTTCAGCAGATCGCGCGGCCAGGTCAGCGCTATGCGGCGGTGAAGGTCGAGCGCCCGTTCAGGCGCACCCGTTCTCCAGGCGTCGAGCGCCGCCAGGGTCAGTTGCTCGCGTTCCGACGCGGTGCGGGCAAGCGCCCGGGCACGCGTCAGGTACGGTACGGCCTTGTCCATCCCTTCGGCTGTCTGGAGGAACAGGTAGAGCGCGCCGACATAGGCCTGGAGCAACCCGCAGTCCGGATCGGCCTCGGCGGCGGCAAGCAGGGCGCCGGCTTCCTTGCCATGGCTGAGGACTTGGATGGTGAAGCGGTCGATCGCTTCGACAGTGGCGGATGTCGCCGTCGTCACGGGATGCCCGAAGCGGTCGTGCCGGATGGGCATCGTCTCAACTCCTTCTCAAGCCGGTATGGGGGCGCCCGAAGGGCAACAGCGCCAGGACATTGGACCGGCGAAGCACCAGGATTCCGGCCGAAGCGATCCAGACGCCGCAGGCAAGCGCGAAAAGCTGCCCGCCGTCCAGGCTGCCGTCGGTGTTGACCACCTGCACTCCGAGCGGCGTGAACAGGTGGAAGAAGATGGCGCCACTGATGACACCGAGCGCCAGCAAGGCCCCGGCGGCCTGGAACGGCACCCGGCCGGTGAACAGCCCGGCCAGCAGCAGAAGCGACGCCACGAGTTCGGCGGAGCCGACGACGTACTGGCTGAACGGACCATTGGGCGCGAAGAGGCCGGCGAAGCCGAGGCTGGCGGCCCAGGCGTCCAGAGTGCCGAAGATGTACTGCGTTTCCGGACTGTCGGTGAATTTGAAGAACAGCGACTGGATGAAGACGAAGGCAATGTAGAGGGACAGGGTTCCGGCAAGGAACCGGCGCTTGCGGTCGGTCATCGCGGCGGCTCCTTTATCACTTGTCCAGGACAGTGGGCCAGTTGCGGTCGGCACTGGCGATGAAGCCGGGGACGTCCTTTTCCCACTTCCGCTGGACCTCATCGTCGTAGTTCAGGTACAGCTTGCCGCCGACGATTTTCCAGCGCTGCGGATCGCCGGACGCCGTATAGCCCTGCGCCACGGCCCAGGCGCAGTAGCCGCCGTATTGGGGAGCGTATTTCTCCGGCGAAGCGACGAAGAGGTCCCGGTTCTCGGCGGACGCGAAGCGCCAGTCGGCGTCCCTCCAGCGCGTCTGGAACTCCTTCTTCCCCTCGACAGGCTGTCCTCTGGTGAAATACGCGACGGGATCGTAGCCGCCGACCGCGAGACTGCTGAAGAAGCCCGTGTAGATGGCGGACTCTTTCGCCGAGGCTGGAGCGGCGAGGGACACGAAGCCCATGAAGACCGCCAGCGCGATGATCAACGGGCGCAGCAGGCGGTTAAGCACCAATCTGTCAAACACCGTGAACCTCTTTCAAGTTCTAAACATTCATCCACGATGTTCCTGTTGATGGATTCAGAGAACTCAATTCGGCTCACTAAAGCGTGAACGTGTTCACATGATCGTGATTATTGCGTTGCCAATTCGTGAAGAGGTGAAATTGTTTGCAATCGTATTGTTTGAAACAAAAATTTCTGTCTTCACAGGCATGAACTGCCCGAACGCTGGAAAAACTGTATGATCCGCAGGGTCGTCGCTCGACACGGGCGCTTCCGATCATCCAGTGGGGAGTGTTCCGTCCGTGACCACGCATGAGCAATCGCATTTCCCAGCTGTTCTAACGCCGCAGGTGCAGGCACCGGCTGCTGCCACCGCTTCTCGTTGGATGACGCCTCCAGGCCCGATGCGCAACGCGCGGATCTTCGCGTGGCTGATTACCGTGCTGGCGGTCTTCATGGCAGTGGACACCATAGGGTTCCCCTGGCCGGGTGAGGAATACGCCGTTTTCAATCGGCTGTCGGCCTGGATCGCCAGCGGTTTGCTGGCGTTCGCCGTCTGCTCGCTGGTCTGCGTCAGGTCCGGCTGGATGCTGGTTGGGCGGATGGGCATCGTTCTGTACGGTTGCGCCGTGGTCTCGGCGATGACCGTGATCCTGGGACCGGGCACGGGGATCGACGTGCTTGCCGCGACCTGTCTGCTGGCGGGACCGGCGTTGCTGTTCGCCCGCTCCGAGAAGCTGGCGCTGGCGATCGGCGGCGCCTTGTGCCTTGGCGTCATCGCCTTCATGCAGATCTGGATCCGCCAGGGTCACCCACCCATCGCTCCCGCCACCGCATCCAACCTTGCGGAGGTCCGGACCGGCGTGGTGATCGTGGCCGCCTGCGTCGGCGTATTGGTCGTTTATCTTTACTGGTCGGCGGAGATCGCGCGGGGAGCGGCCGCTCGGGAGGCTGCGCGCTCCGACGCGCTGCTGCTGAACGTCCTTCCCGCCAGCGTGGCCGGACGGCTCAAGGCCGGAGAGATCAGGATCGCCGACCGGCTGGAGGACGTAACGGTGCTGTTCGCCGACATCGCCGGCTTCACCGCCTTTGCAGCGGACCGCAATGCCGCCGAGGTGGTCGATGTGCTGGGAGGCCTATTCTCCCGCTTCGATGCGCTGTGCGCCGAACATGGCGTGGAGAAGTTGAAGACCATCGGCGACGGCTACATGGCGGTGGCGGGCGCTCCGTCCGGCCTGCCCGACCATGCCGGGGCGGCGGCCAGGGTGGCGCTCGGCATGATGGCGGCAATGGCGGAGACCGTGCGCGAGCATCCAAGCCTGGGGCTGCGGGTCGGATTGAACACCGGGCCGGTGGTGGCGGGCGTGATCGGGACGCACAAGTTCGCCTACGACGTCTGGGGCGATACCGTCAATCTGGCGAGCCGCCTGGAGTCGAGGGCGGTTCCCGGCACCATTGCGATCTCCTCCAGCACACTGAAGGCACTCGGCGGACGCTTCCCCGTGGCGCCGCTGGGAACGGCGGAGTTGAAGGGCATCGGATCGGTCGATATATGGCGGCTCGGCTCCGGGCCGGTGAGGTAACGACAGGATTGAGCAAGCCGATGATGAATGAGCGCCTGGATGCCGTGATCGACCGGGCCATAGATGAGGATCGCATCGTCGGTACGGTCGTCCTGGTGGCCGAGGATGGACGGATCGTCTACCGGCGCGCGGCGGGTTTTGCCGACCGGGAAGACGGGGTGCCGGTGCGGGAAGATACCGTCTTCCGCTTCGCCTCCCTCACCAAGGCCATCGTGTCGGTAGCGGCCCTGGCGCTGATCGAGCGGAACGACTTGCGGCTCGACGATCCGGTCACGGACTGGATCCCGTCGTTCCGGCCCCGGTTCGGCGATGAAGAAGAGTCCGTCATCACCGTGCGCCACCTGATGACGCATACATCGGGACTGACCTACGGCTTCATGGAACTGCCCGACAGCAGGTTCCACCGGGCCGGCGTCTCGGACGGTCTCGACCAGCCGGGCCTGTCGATGGAGGAGAACCTGCGGCGGATCGCGTCGGTGCCGCTCAACCATACTCCGGGCCGGCGCTGGAACTACTCCGTCGCTATCGACGTGCTGGGAGAGGCGATCGCCCGGTGCGCCGGCATCCCCCTTCCCGATCTGGTCGAGCGTCTGGTCACCGGTCCGCTCGGGATGCGGAACACCAGCTTCCATGTCGGGGAAGGCGTTGCGCTGGCGAAGCCTTACGGCGACGGCGAACCGCGGCCGGTGCCGATGGCGGAGCCGCACCGCATCCTGTTCGGACGCAGCGCCGTCCTGTATTCGCCCGCCCGCGCGTTCGATCCGGCTTCGTTTCCGTCGGGAGGCGGCGGCATGGTCGGCACGGCTCCCGACTTCCTGATGTTCCTGGAGACTTTGCGGAAGGGCGGCGCACCGATCCTGAAACCGGAAAGCGTCCATTCGCTGACCACGAACGCCATCGGCGACCTTCGGGTCAATGCGGTCGGACCCGGCTGGGGTTTCGGGCTGGGCGTCGCCGTGCTGAAGGACCCCGTGCTGGCCGAAACACCCGAAGCGACAGGGACGTGGCGATGGGGCGGCGCCTATGGTCACTCCTGGTTCGTCGATCCCGTCCGCCGGCTGTCGGTGGTCGCGCTGACCAACACCGCCATCGCCGGCATGAACGGACCGTACCCGGACGGCATCCGCGATGCCGTCTACGGCATCGTGCGGTAATTACCCGTCCAGATGCGCCGGCGACACCAGGCCGTAGCGGTTGATCTTGCGGTGGAGCGTCGAGCGGCTGATGTGCAGTTCCTCCGCGGCGTGGGTCACGCACCACTGATGCCGGCGCAGGACCGACAGCAGGATGCCGGCCTCACCGGCGGGCAGGGCTTCGTGCCGGTGAGAGGGTTCGGCAGGCTTCGTCACCTCAGGCGGCAGGTCCGCAAGACGGATGACCCCATCGTCCGACAGCGCGCGGGCGACGCGCATCACGTTCTGAAGCTGGCGGATGTTGCCCGGCCAGCGGCAGGCGAGCAGAGCGGCCAGCGCCGGCGGATCGATCCGGGCCGGCGCGCAGAACGCCCGGATCAGGTCGGCCTTGTCGGTGCGGTCGCGGAGCGGCGGCAGCGTCAGCGACAGGTTGTTGAGACGGTAATACAGGTCCTCGCGGAACCGGCCTTCGGCCACCAGTTGCTGAAGGTCCTGATGGGTGGCGCAGATGACGTCCAGGTCCACCGCGATCGGCCGGTCGTGTCCGAGCGGCAGGATTTCCCGTTCCGCCAATACGCGCAGGAGCCGGGTCTGGGCCATCAGCGGCATGTCGCCGATCTCGTCCAGGAACAGGGTGCCGCCGTCGGCCAGTTGCACCTTGCCGCGCACGCCGCCGCGCCGCGCGCCCGTGAAAGCGCCGTCGACATAGCCGAACAGTTCGCTTTCGATCAGCGTTTCCGGAATCGCGGCGCAGTTGATGCCGACGAAGGGCCGGGCGGAGCGGGGACCGGCGTGGTGGATGGCCTGGGCGACCGCTTCCTTGCCGGTCCCGGTTTCCCCGAGGATCATGATGCCGATCCCTTTGCCGAGCACCCGGCGCACCCGCTGGACGTTCCCGATCATCACGGGATCGGCACCCGCCAAGCGGTCGAGATCGAGCGGACCGGCAGGAGCCTCGGGCTTGCCTTGCGTAACTGCCATCTGCTGCCGGGGACGGTCGGTAGCAGGCCGTAGCGCTCGCCCCGCCGGGGGCCGGAGCGTCGCGTACCAGGTTCCCCCGGTGGCAAGGCAGCGTAGCGCCTGGGGCATTCCCGTGCGCTGCCGGCCCACCAGGCTGTCCAGCGTCAGGCCGAACAGATCGTAGAGGCTTCGGCCGATCAGCGGACTGCCGTCGCCCGTCAGGTCGGCGCGGAGCGCGGTCTGGTTGGCGCCCAGGATGGTGCCGCCGCCGTCGACCGCCAGCAGCCCGTCGATCACCAGATCGGCAAGCTCCCGCCCGGCGCTGAGTCCGACGATCCAGCATCGGCGCGACCGTGTCAGGAAATAGCCGTCCTCCATCAGCCGGGCCGAGCGCTTGACCAGCTCCAGCGCCAGCATCTGGCTGCGGCGGTCGGTCGGGGCCGACATGTTGGAGACGTCGAGCACGCCCAGCAAGGCGCCGGCCGGGTCGAAGATCGGGGCTACCGTGCAGGTGAGGCCCGTGTGAAGCGCACGGAAATGTTCGTGGCGATGGACGATCAGCGGCTCGCGGGTCGCGACGCAGGTGCCGACGCCGTTGGTGCCTTCCTGCGCCTCCGCCCAGATGGAGCCGAGATACAGGCCGGCCTGCTTCAGTTCCTGCTCGAAACTGGCTTGGCCGAGGTAATCGACGGCGACGCCGTTGGCGTCGGTCAGGATCACGACGTAGTCCGAGCCGGCGACCTGCGCATAGAGCCGCCGCAACTCGGCGGTGGCGATGCCGATGAACTCTTCCATCGGTTCACGGAAGCCACCCAGCTCGTTCTGCGTCAGGACCACCGGACGCCCCGGACGGGCGGGGTCGAGCCGGTGGCTGTTGAGACAGCGCGCCCAGGATCGCCGGATCAGATCGGGCGGCTGGTTGTCGTGGTCTTGGTCGTGGTCGCTGGCTGGTGCCGCCACTCCGGCGACGCTGGCGACGATTAGATCGACGTGCTCCCGCTCTGGCGCATGGAGACGGACCATTGCCTTCCTCCCATCATGCCGACCCGATTTCATCAGCGTTGGATCGCCGTTATGGTGCGAGTATAGCATTGGTCCGCCTCTGGCGTAATCACCGCACCAGGATCAGCGCATGGTTAAAAAGTCGGATATGAGGCGATTGACCTCCCCCGCCTTTTCCATGTGAACCATGTGCCCGGCGCCGCCGAGGACGTGGCGGTGCGGTTCGGGTATCGCCGTGGCATGCGCGGATGGGACGATCCGGTCCTCGGCGCCCCAGATCGCCTGGACCGGCACCTTGATCCGATCCAGATCGTTCGCGAACACCTGGACCTGCCGCCCGCCCGCGAACGTGGCGTCGGCGATGGCGCGGAGAGCCTGTCCGACGCCGTCCAGCCGCTTGTACTTCAGCAATTCCTCGATCATGTCGCGGCTGACGAGCGACGGATCGGCGAACAGCATCTCCAGAACCGGCTTGAACTCCTTGCGCCGGTCCGCGGCGATGAAGCCTTCGATGTAGTCGGCGTTGATTTCCTCGCCGAGGCCGGCGGAGCAGACCAGGGTGACGGAAACGACGCGCGCCGGTTCGTCGGAAGCCAGATGCAAGGCCACCGCTCCGCCCATGGAATGGCCGGCGAGATGGGCGCGCTGGATGCCGGCCGCGTTGAGGAAGTCGCGGACGGCTTCGGCCAGTTCGGCCACTCCGCCCTGGACGCCGTGCTTGGTCGATCCGCCATGTCCCGGCAGGTCGAGCGCATAGACGGCGCGGTCTTCCGCAAGGGCCGCCTGATTGAACTGCCAGTTGTTCAGGTCGCCGCCGAAGCCGTGGATCAGGACGAGGGGGGCTTCACCTTCGTCTCCCTTGCCGCCTCCCTTGCCGCCTCCCCTGCCCTCGCCCATCGCCAGATAGCGAAGCCGCCGGCCACCGGCATCGGCAAACTGCGGCTCCGGCCCGGCGGCATCGGCGGCTTCCGCCGCCTCTACCGCGAACTCTTCCTGGAAGCGGGCGATGAAGGCGTCGATCTCCGTCTCGGGAACGGACCTGTCGGCGACCACGCCGAGCAGCGCCCCCACGGGGACGGTCTGCCCGGCCTCGACCGTCCGGCGCCGGAGGTTGCCGGTAGCCGGAGATTCATAGACGTTGGTGATCTTGGTCGTCTCGATCTCCAGGATCTCGTCACCTTCGCGGAGGTCCGCGCCGTCTTCGACCAGCCATGACGTGACGGCGCCCTCGGTCATCGCCAAGCCCCATTTGGGCATGGTCAGGGCCTTGATCTCATTACTCATTCATCAGTCCTCACTGGATCGGCAAAGCGGGGCTTTCAGGCCCAGACCCTCAGGCCATGACCTGACGGACCGCGTCGGCGATCTTTTCCGGCGTCGGGATGTAGGCGTCTTCCAATTGCGGCGCGAACGGCACCGGCGTATGCGGCGGCGTGACCATGCGGATGGGGGCCTTCAGCGCCTTGAACGCGTTCTGCGCCACCAGCGCGGAAATGTCGGCCGCCATGCCGCAGCGCGGGCTGGCTTCGTCCACCACCACCAGCCTGCCGGTGTCCTCGACCGCTTCGATGATCGTGTCCTCGTCCAGGGGAGAAGTCGTGCGCGGATCGACGACGGTGCAGGTGATCCCTTCCTTTTGCAACATGTCGGCCGCCTTGTTGGCGAAACCGACCATGCGGCCCAATGCTACGATGGTGACATGGTCGCCTTCGCGGGTCAGGTTGGCCTCCCCGAACGGGATCGTGTATGGCTCGTCGGGAACTTCCTCGATCTCGTCGTAGAGGACCTTGTGTTCCAGGAAGATGACGGGATCGTTGTCGCGGATCGACTGGATCAGCAGCCCCTTGGCCTCGTAGGCGGAGGACGGGACGACCACCTTCAGGCCGGGGATGTGGGTGAATATCGGGTAGAGGCACTGGCTATGCTGGCTGGCCGCCCGGAACCCGGCCCCGTACATGGTCCGGATCACGACGGGAGTGACCGCCTTGCCGCCGAACATGTAGCGGAACTTGGCTGCCTGGTTGAAGATCTGGTCGAAACAGACGCCCAGAAAGTCCACGAACATCAGCTCGGCCACCGGCCGCAGGCCGGTCGCTGCGGCTCCCACGGCGGCGCCGATGAAGGCGCTTTCGGTGATCGGCGTATCCAGCACCCGGTCGCGGCCGAACTCCGGCATCAGTCCCTTGGTGACGCCCAGCACGCCGCCCCAGGCGTCGTCGTCGCCGGGAGCGCCCATGCCTCCGGCATTGTCCTCGCCCATCACGATGACGGTGGGGTCGCGCCGCATTTCCTGGGCCAGTGCTTCGTTGATGGCCTGACGGTATGATTTCTTCGACATTTCGGCGGTCTCCCCTCAATACGAGACATAGACGTCGGTCAGCAGGCGTTCCGGCGTCGGCGGCGGAGCCGCCTTCGACAGCACGACCGACTGGTCGATCAGGCTCTTGACCTCGCTCTCGATCTCGTCGAGCTGATGGGCTTCGAGCACGCCCGCCTCGGTGACGCGCTGGCGGAAGAAGCGCAGGGGATCGCGCTCGCGACGGGCCACTTCGATTTCGCCCGCCTGACGGTAGGTCATGGCGTCGCCCTCGAAGTGTCCGAAGTAGCGGGTCAGGTGCACGTGGATCAGGCTGGGGCCGCCGCCGCCGCGCGCCCGCTCGACCGCTTCGCCGGCGGCCTGATGGATCGCGAAGAAGTCGTTGCCATCCAACTCGTACGACGGCATCCCGAAGGCGGCCGCGCGCTTGGACTGGTCGCCGGCCACCGCCCAGACGCTGGCGGTCGACTCGGCATAGCCATTGTCCTCCACCACGAAGATCGCGGGAAGGTTCCAGACCTTGGCAAGGTTATAGCTTTCAAGGGTCGTGCCCTGGTTGGATGCGCCGTCCCCGACGAAGGCGACGGCGACTCCGCCGGTCTTCAGGGTCTTGGCGGTCAGGGCGGCGCCGCAGATCAGGGGCGGACCGCCGCCGACGATGCCGTTGGCGCCCATCATGCCCTTGGACAGGTCGGCGATGTGCATGGACCCGCCCTTGCCGCCGCACAGACCGTCGCCCCGGCCGAAGATCTCGGCCATCATGCCGTTGACGTCGCAGCCCTTGGCGATGCAGTGGCCGTGGCCCCTGTGGGTGCTGGCAATGTTGTCGCGGTCGTCCAGGTGGCTGCACACGCCGACGGCGGACGCTTCCTCCCCTGCGTAGAGGTGGACGAATCCGGGAATGCCGCCTTCGGAAAACTCACTATGCACACGCTCCTCGAACTCGCGGATCGTGCACATGGTGCGGTAGCTTTGCAGAAGCTCTTCGCGATTGAGCTGCATAGTCGCTTCCTCCCATCGTTTCTGCCCTTGTTGCTCGGGCTACGATGAGAGGAAGAGCAACCGTCATGCCATCAGGCTAACCGATTGAAACCTCGTGGTTTCCAGTCCGGACGGCAGTCTTGCCGCAACAGTCGGTGCGACAGCCGCGCTACAGGTGTCGCAACTCAGGCCGCCGGCTTTTGCGCTGCCCAGTTCTGGGTGAATTCCAGCATCGCGAGGCGATGCTCTTCCAGGAAGCGTACCTGAAGGTTCACCAGATCGATCGGCGACCGGACGGCCGCGAACTGCTCGACGAACTGGGCGTTGATCCGAACGGACCGGTGAAGATAGGTGTTCACGCCGCTCAGGGTCGGAACGACGCCGTGCGCTCCCGTCGCTGCCTTGAGAGCGACCTGGAAGTTGTGTGCCGCGTCGCCTGCGATCGCTTCCGCCTCGTAAATAACCTGCTCGGCCATGCTGGCCAGTTGCTCGACACCTTCGTCGATGGCGATGCCGGCGTCTTCCGGCTCAACTGCCTCGGGCGAAACATCGGGCTCGGGCGCCGCGGCCGCCACCGGCGCCGTCTCAGGCGTCGCGGCAGGTTCGACGGCCACCGGCTCGGCTTCAGCAAGCGCAGCCGGTTCGATTCCCGGTTCGACCCCGGCAGCCGTCTGGGGAGCGTCGACGGTGTCGGTAACGGTCGGTGTCGCAGCTTCTACAACCTTGGAGGTAACAGAAGCGTTGGTCCGAGCCTTCGAAGGAGCGGATTTCGGCCGGCCAGCGGATTTCGCGGCGGCTGGAGCAGGGGTTTTATTCGGAGTTCTAGCGGCAACCATCGATCTGTCCACTCCAGCAGAATTGTAACGCGGACATCGTGCGATAACTTCTGCTGCTATGCAACATCGATGGCATTCAAAACCTAGACATATCGCCGCAACTGTCCGACCATAAGACCGATTTGGCGAAAAGGGCCGGCCCCTCTTCTCCCCCCGGATAGTGGAGTCCGGCCCATTGCACTCAGACCCTTCGGCGGCTCGTCACGGCGTTGTAGATCCAGAGGACGACGATGGCGCCGATGACGGCGACGATCAAACTCCAGATGTTGAAGCCGGTAACTCCCCTTCCGCCAACCGCGCTGAACAGGATGCCGCCTACGAAGGCACCCACGATGCCGAGCACGAGGTTGGTCACCAGGCCGGAGCTGCTGCCATGCATGATCTTGCTCGCGATCCAGCCGGCGATGAGACCAAGGATGATCCAGGCGACGATCGACATGTTTCCCCCTTTATATTGAACGACCGGTCAGGAAACAGCCTGATGGCCGCATTGGTGCCATCTCCCTTGAAAGGCACTCTAGATATCCGCGTCCGACGGGATCAGTTCGGTGATCCACCCCGGTACGATGCGGAAAAGGTCGAGTGCCGCGGCGCCCGCTTCTCCCCTATCCAGCGCGTCGGAGCGATCGAGGAATTCACTCAAGGCAGCCGCTATCCGGCCGTCGTCGCCGGGCACTTGGTAGCGGTCCGGGTCGCCGCCGAACGGGTCGTTGAAGGAGATCGGCCCAAGGACGATGCGGGCCGAATGGAAGACGAACCGTGCGTTCTCACCGGTCGAGCGGTGGCGCCCGGCCGCGAAGATCGCCGTGCATGCCGAAGCGCAGAGATTGTATCCGGCGACCAAGGTACTGACCTGTCCATGGTCCAATACGGCCTGACGTACATTGTCCGCCGCCCGTGCATAGCCGCCGGGACTATCGAGCACCAACCTGACGTCGCTCCCCCTGTGCAGGTCCAGGAACGTTACGATTTCGCGACCGGTACGATGCGTCAGCCCACCGGAAACGAAAAGGTCCCTACCCCGTGCTCCCACCGCCGCGTCGCGTACGCCTCCCACCGCATCCGCTACGCGGTCCGCGAATACAAGGAACAGCAGGACGATCGTCACGATGGCAATCCGAAGCAGGATGCTAGGCCGTACAAGGGCTTCCGAGCGTGGAAAACTGATTTTCATGCCGACTGAACCTTGTTTTCAGCCATCGTTCCGGGCCATGGATAGGCTTGACATCCGACTGGGAGGCAATGAATGAGATACGCTCTTGAAGACCGTCGCGTCACGACCGAGGGCGACGAATGGTGGATCGCACCGAACGCAGTCGTTATCGGCGACGTGATCCTGAAGCGCAACGCGAGCGTCTGGTGGGGCGCCGTGCTGCGCGGCGACAACGAGCCGATTACCATCGGTGAAAACTCCAACATCCAGGATGGTTCGGTCCTTCATACCGATCCGGGCTTTCCAATGCTGATCGGCAGGAACGTCACGGTCGGCCATATGGTCATGCTGCACGGCTGCACGATCGGCGATGGGACGCTGGTCGGGATCGGCAGCGTCATCATGAATGGAGCCAAGATCGGAAAGAATTGCCTGATCGGAGCCCGCGCGCTGATTACCGAAGGCAAGGAGATACCCGATAACTCCATGGTGATGGGAGCTCCCGGCAAGGTGATTCGCGAATTGAGCGCGGAGCAGATCGCCGGAATGCAATTGGGGGCTGAGCGGTACGTCGAGAACTGGAAACGCTACAAGCAACATCTCGTTGCAGAGAACTGATCTGATTCCTAAAGCTATGCTGCAATGCACACTCCCGTACGGCATCTGGGTTGTGTGGGAATGTGCGTTGCGTAATTCTCACTCAGATTGCAGCGATTAACTTTGACGAAAGAATGTTCGCCCGGACGAACAATGTGGTATGCCGCACTGTTTGCTGCTTCAGCTGTTCGTACTTCCTGCATATTTACGATCACTGCGACCGCGACTATCCGCGTTGGTTTCCCGTCCAGGTGAAAGCCGGGACCAATAAAGTGAAAACCGAGCTCCAAAACGCGAGCCAAGGGAGAATAGAGAATGTTACTCGAAATCAACGGCCCACACAGGATTGCCCTGCATTCGCCATGCCGGTAGCAGCTGTTAGAGTAGCCACACGGGCCATGCCGGTTAGCGACTGCAATACTAGCACCTGACTAGAGCGGTACTCCGACAAGTTCAGCACATCTAGCCCGCTTAGAACGGCCGCCGGCAACGCAGCTATGGAAGCTCGACCGCAGCACCCAGGCCGGCGGCGGCACTAGCCCTATCAGAACCATACCCGGACACCCGATTTCCCGGACGGCGCCTTCGATAGGTGATACTGGAGGTTACCGATGTCTCCGAGCCTACAATTCATCCTAGCACTGATGCCAATTGCCATCGTGTTCGTCCTGCTGGTGGCTCTGCGCAGATCGGCAAAGCTGACCATGGCCGTCGCCTATGTTGCGACCGCCCTGATCGCCCTGGCTCTATGGGGGACCCCGATTGAAAAAATCATGGGTGCCTCCGTCAACGGCCTGGTGACGGCCGTCAACGTTCTCTACATCGTGTTCGGCGCCATCCTGCTGCTTTACACGCTTGAAGAGAGCGGCGCGATCAGCCGGATCCGGCAAGGATTCACCTCGATCTCGCCTGACCGGCGGGTACAGGCCATTCTGATCGCCTGGCTGTTCGGTTCGCTTGTCGAAGGCGCCTCCGGTTTCGGCACGCCGGCGGCCATCGCGGCACCACTGCTGGTCGCCATCGGCTTTCCAGCCATGGCGGCGGTCCTGGCGGCCCTGATCATCCAGAGCACGCCGGTTTCGTTCGGGGCCGTCGGAACTCCCATCCTGCTGGGCGTCAATACCGGCCTGGCCAATCAAGCGGTAGTTACCGATACGATCGCACCGATGGCGTACAGCGACTATCTGATCCACATCGCGGTCAATGTCGCGATGGTCCACGCTCTGGTAGGCTTCCTGATCCCGTTGATCATGGTCGCGATGATCACGCGGTTCTTCGGACCGAAGCGTTCTTTCGCTGAAGGCTTCGCCGCCTGGAAGTTCGCGTTGTTCGCCGGTATCGCCTTCACCGTGCCCTATTATCTGGTCGCAGCCGCGTTCGGGCCTGAGTTCCCGTCCCTGATCGGCGCCATGATCGGCTTGGCGATCGTGATTCCGACAGCTAAACGCGGCCTGTTTCTGCCACGCGAAGTATTCGACTTCGGACCGCGCGAGAAGTTCGATCCGCACTGGATCGGCACGCTGGAACAGTCCCAGCAAACCGTCGAGCACGAGCAGCCCATGTCGCTGCTGAAAGCCTGGACACCCTATCTCCTGGTAGCACTGCTTCTGATAGCGACGCGCGTCATCGCTCCGCTGAAGGCATTCCTGACGTCGCCGGACATGACATTGAGCGTGACCAACCTGTTCGGTTCGGGCATCTCGGCATCGTCGCAGCCGCTCTACCTGCCGGGAACGGTGTTCATCCTCGTGTCGGTGTTCGTCTACTTCTTCCATGGCATGGGCAAGGGCGGCAGCTATCGCTCAGTGTGGTCGCTGTCGGGAAGCACCATGATCAAGGCCGCGCCGGCGCTGTTGCTGGCCGTGCCGATGGTGCAGGTGTTCATCAATTCCGCGTCGTCGGATTTTCAGAGCATGCCTCTGGTTCTCGCCAGCGGCGTATCCGCCGTGTCGGGTGAGTTCTGGCCCCTGTTCTCGCCGATCGTGGGTGCGCTGGGCGCGTTCATCGCGGGGTCCAACACGGTCAGCAACATGATGTTCTCGCTGTTCCAGTTCTCCACCGCAGTCAATATCGGATTGACTTCGGCAGGCGCCGCGCTCGTGGTGACCCTACAGGCGGTCGGCGGCGCTGCCGGCAACATGATCTGCGTTCACAACGTGGTTGCGGCATCGGCGACCGTCGGATTGGTCAACCGTGAAGGCGATCTGATCCGCATGGCCTTGCTGCCGATGATCTACTACGTGGTCCAGGCCGGTCTGATCGGCATGGCGCTGATCGCCGGCGGCCTGAACCTGTGGTGGGCCGGTGCCGTGGCATGGCCGATCATTTGCCTGCTGGCGATGCGCAGCGCTCCGAGCGGCAGGATGGAAACCGCCTACTCCTCGGCGGAATAACGTCAGCACTTCGATCTCGAGCAAGCCGATCGAATGTCTGGCCGTTCACGGCGCTGGTCTATTAAGCAGGCCCTACGTACCTATCGACTGGCCGCTGCCGGAGCTCTCCGGCAGCGGCCTTTTGCTGTCCGGATCCTTCTGCCGGACGGGCGGCAGAAGGGATGGGCCACGCGGACGCACGAAGACCGCAACCATCTCCGGGTAGGTGTCGCGGATCCGCTGTTCGATCAGATTGGCCGCTGTCTCGACCTCCTGCGACGGGATCCTGTCCGTGAAATCGACATTGACGATGCCGACGACCTGATCGGGAGCCATGTGGACGGTGAATTGGGTAGCGGCCCGGTCGACTCCTGGAGGAGCCATGGCGATCCGCTCGATCGCGCGCCGCAGTTCCGGGCGGGCGGCTTCCCCCATCAGCAG
>NZ_JCACHA010000438.1:0-2366 GCF_059503625.1 Skermanella sp. | reverse complement strand
GATCGAACAATCCAAGCAGGGCATGCTCCTGCCGTCGCGCCCGGCCGGGGTCAAGGCGGGACAGCTTCTGGCGCAGCCGGGTCATGCGGTAGGGAGGATATCCCTTGAGCTCCGGGTGGGCGGCCATCATGCCGGACAGAACGCTTCGCTCGAGGCTTTCGCGCGCCACGAAATCATCGTGCAGATCGAGAATGCGCAGGCCTGGGAATTCCCTCACGATCCGTTCGCCGACGAGATTCACGGGGTTGAGCTTGCTCATCACCATGACGTCCGGCCGGTGCCGGTCCAGGAAGGCGCGGATCTCCCGCTGGATCAGGCCGCGGCCGATCTCCTCCACGCCGGCGGGGGCGAACAGGCTTCCATTGACGAGGCGTGCCGCCGCGCGGACGGACTTGACGAGGCGCGACCGGGCGTGGCCGGGCAGGATCAGGTAATCCCGGCACAGCCGGCGCAGTTCGGCATGGGTTTGCTCGGTCGGTTCCTCCTCGCCGGTGAAGAGAATGGCGTAGACCTCGTCGTTCCGGTGCAGCATGCGCAGCCAGAGATCGTAGATCAGCGTCGATCCGTTGAAGACCGGCGGCGTGAACTGCTCGGCGATGAAGACGACTTTCATGTTGGTTCCCTATATGCGTTTCGGCGCGCCGGACGATGTCCTGCCGCCCCGTCGCGTTCCGGCCGCCCGGCATAGGCCGCAAGCGCAACGAACAGCACCCAGCTCATCTTGTTCTGCTCCATGATGTTGCTTTCGACGAAGCCGTAGATCAGGAACAGGGTCAGGACACAGACCGACCACAAGGCGACCCAGGGATTGCCCCGCCGGATCGAACGCAGCGTCCGGGTCATGGTTCGCAGAAAAAGCAGGCCGTAGATCAGCAGGCCCAGGACGCCGAACGCGAGCATCAGGTCAAGGAAGCCCTGGTGCGCATTCGGCACCTGCCAGCCGGCGATGTACCAGATGTCGAGGACAGGTCCCGAGGAGGCTGTCCAGAAGCCGCTGTAGCCGTAGCCGATCAACGGGCTTTCCTGGATCGCGCCCCAGGCCATCTGCCAGATGTCGGTCCGGCCGGTGAGGGTGAGGTCGCGGCCGAGCAGCGTCAGCACCGGCTCGAGCACCACGAAGACGACGAAGGGCGCGGCCAGGACGCCGATGACCGTGAGCGCGCCCAGGTAACCGGCGCGGTCGGGATGGCGGTGCATGGCGCGCACCAGCGCGGAAACGAGCAGGAGCACGCAGCCCACCGCCAGCGGCGTCTTTGACGTCGACAGCGCCAGCAGACCCGCCGCCCCGACGGCCATCATGATGGGCCAGCGCTTGTTGCGGCTCGTGACCACCAGCACGATGAACGTCAGCAGGGCCAGCAGCATGGTCTGGCCCATGCCGTTCTTGTGGCTGAAAACGCCGCGCCAGGCGCCGGGATGGGGCGGACCGGAAATGCCGACCCCTGGATTGGCCAGGACGAAGAGGACGCTCAGCACCATGACTACGGCGAATGCCCAGCCGAGCAGGCGGATGAGCTCGCCCGGCTCGAACCGCGCCGCCAGGTAAAGTCCGAGCAGGGTCGTCCCCGTGATCGCGAAGCAGCGGCGCACTGTATCCTCGGGCGAGAGCGACCAGAGCACGGAGGCCAGCGCCAGAGCCAGCAGGACCACGGTCAAGGGGTTGCCCATGGCGGCGCGCCACACGGCCGGCAGGCGTGGCGCCGCCAGGAGGAACGTCACCAGGTAGACGGGTATCCAGGACAGCCGGAGGAACTGCTGCTCCTCGTACAGGCCAAGCTTGGCGTTCTCCGAACTGAAGGCTTCGGCCGGCATGAAGGGTGCCGTCGGACCGAGATACCACACCAGCAGGAACACGACCACGGCACGCAGAGCGCCGGTTTGGGTCACGCCGATTTCCGGGTGGTTCCGCCGGGCCGGGACGGTGCGGGCTGCCATCGTCATGCCGGCCACCGGACCGCGTTGCGGCGGTAAATGGCCAGCAGACGGTCACAAAATATGCGGATGTCGAAATCCTGCTCGAAACGTCGGCGCGCCGCCGCCGCCAGGTCCTGTCGAAGCTGACCGCTGTCCATCAGGCGCACGAGCGCCGCGGCGAGCGGCACCGGCTGTCCGGGCGGCACGAGCAGCCCCGACACTTCGTTGTCGATCGCCGTCGGCACCGACCCGACCGGCGTCGCGACGACCGGAAGACCGTAGGCCATGGCCTCGACTATGGCAACCGGCAGCCCCTCATTGCGGGACGGCAGCACAAACAGGTCGGACTGGGTCAGCAACTCGCGGCTGCGGCTCTCGTCCGTCCAGCCCAGGAACGTCACCCTCCCGGCCAGACCAAGCGCCTCAGCCCTGGCCCGAAAGGCCTCGACCTC
>NZ_JCACHA010000437.1:0-2366 GCF_059503625.1 Skermanella sp. | reverse complement strand
CGTACCTCAAAACCGCCGCCGAAAGCACTGCACGGAAGAAAGGCCCGCTCTGAAGTGGTACAGAGCGGGCCTAGTTCGTCATGTGATCAGAACACGGGGCAACGTGTGTCCACCCCTCCTAACCGCTCAATGTATCAGTCAATTCTAATATCGATTGGTATACCTAAATCGGATATGTTCTCAGATTTAGTTCCTTTTTGGTTCTTGTCGGCTGAAGGGTGATTGATCTAGATCAACTCCGGTTTCGGCTTATGTTCCATTTTTGGTTGGGTTTCGTACTGATTCCCTGGACAGGGTCGTATAAAGGGCTTGCCGAGTCTTTCGATAAAGCTAGGTGAGGTTTAGACCGTTCTTGGTCTCTCTCCCAATGGTAAACGCTCATGGCCGATGAGGCCGAAACTCTCCGGGACTGCTTGGACAAGTTGGCGGCGCTGATGGAAGTGGCGGATCTCCTTCCACCTGAGCAGCGTAATCGCATAGCGATGACCATCGCGGCGATCACCCTGACGCTGGACTCCACCTTCATCCGCAGCTGTGAGGAAGGTCAGCGCCATCTCAAAGTCCGGCTCGGTAATGTCGAGGCGTCCGGTGGATCCCGGCAGGTCTTCGCCGCGGTCGCCAAAACCGATACCGCGATCGCGGCGCTGATCCAGCGCAGCCTTGCCGAGGTCGGTCAAGCACAGGAGACCGGGATCACCGCCTTCACCGATGGCTGCTCCGGTCTGCGCTCGATCCTGATCGATGCCGGGATCACGGCGCCCCCGTACCTCGACTGGTTTCACATTGCCATGCGGCTGAGGCATGCTGAGCAGGTGGCCGGCAGCCTGCCGATCGACATGCCGGAGCGGGAGCATGCCAGAGCGGTGATCGTCACGGAGATCGACCGCCTGCAATGGCGAATTTGGAACGGCAAGGCCAAGGACGCGCAGATCACCCTTGAGCGCCTCCGCGACGTCATGCCGACCTTCCAAGGCGAAGACAGCGGGAAAAGGGATCCGGCGTGGCGCCGGCTGTGGAAGGCGCTGCGCGAGATCGACCGTTATCTCTCCAGCCAAAGCGCCTGGCTCACCGACTACGCCGAGCGCCACCGTGCCGGTTTGCGGGTTGGCACATCGCTCACCGAAGGCACCGCCAACTTCCTGGTCAACCGTCGCATGAACAAATCCCAGCAGATGCGGTGGTCCCGCCGCGGCGCTGACCTTCTGCTCCAGGTCCGCTGCGCTATCCTCAACTGGCTATGGCTGCCTGATCCCCCATTCCGTTGACGGTCACATCTCCCGCCGCACCCTGCGCACCTTCCGGGCGCAGGCTATGGCCGATTGGAATACCGCGACCGCTGCTGCGTGAGAGTTGTCAAAAGCTCAGGCCCTCTGCGCGCTGGCCAAGTTCCCGTGACAATGCCCCTTCAACCCTCCTGTTATTTCCCGAGTCCGGCTGATTTCCGCAGGCTATCGTTGATGCGCGATTGCCAGCCTGGGCCACTCTGGCGGAAGAATTCCACCACATCAGCATCAAGGCGTAGCGTGACCTGCTTTTTTGGGGCTTCCGCCTTCGGACGGCCGCGGCTTTTTCGCAGTCCCTGGGCCAACTCGGGGAAAGCCCTAGTGAACGGTTTAGCCTGCTTGAAGTCGGCCTCGGTCCATTCGGGATTGTCGCTCACGGCGTCCCAATCCTCCTTGGTGAAGCCGTGCCCCTCTTCGAAATCAGTGTGCTTGGTGGTGGGCATCGAACAGGTTCCTTTCCTTCTTGCTCGCCGGTCGCATGCTGATGATGGACAGCCCTTCGGTGCCGAGCAGGGCAAAGACCACCGCAATGGTCCCATCCTCGAAGCGGCCAATGGCCTGGAAGCGCCCCAGCTTGGCCGGGCGAACCAGTGCCGTCTCGAAGAACACCCCGTCCTCCAGATCGGCGAAATCCAATCTGTGCTTCATCAGATTGGCGAGACGTTTTGGAGGGTCGTAGACGATCTTCATGGGATTAAATGTAGTTACGTGAATTTGAAACGTCAATAAATTTTCGTAACTACATTTTTGCCGGACGCCAGCGTGATGAGATGGACGTCCGCCGTTTCGGGCACGGCAGTGGGCATTGGCACGGGAACAGTGGCGTTGTCACGGGAAATTGGCCGGCGCGCAGAGGCCCTGAGAATCTGTTCGCAGACGGGGCATGCCGGCCTGTGCTGACCGGGATGCTACTTTGAGCTGAAAAGAGGAATGACGCGTGGGAGGCTGGCGGGCTATGTCGGGGGCGTCGTCAACAGCCACCGAGCCAGCATCATATGGGCACCGCCGTCAGAACCGCCAGGACTTCGTCGGCATCCTGGGACGCCTTCGCCGACGTGGACGCCTTCGTGGATGAGGTTCTGG
>NZ_JCACHA010000436.1:0-2369 GCF_059503625.1 Skermanella sp. | reverse complement strand
GCTTGAAAACTGCATCGAGCGCGCGGCGACCCTGTGCCGCGACGGGGTGATCTGGGACCTCGACCTGTCCTGCCAGATGAACCTGTGCTACTCGTCCACCTTGTGGCATCACCGCACCGTGACGCCGACCGCCGGCGCCAGCGTTCCCGGTCAGCCCGGCATTCCAGCGTCGCAAGGCATGCCGGGGTTGCCGCAGGCGGCGCCCGCCAGGGCGGGCTGTAGCACCGGCGGCGTGCCGGGCTGTTCCGCCTCGTCCGGCGGAAGCTGCGCCGCCGCGCCCGCCGGCGGTCTGCCCGCCGCCGTCCCGTTCATGGCGCAGCCGGCCCAGCCCGCCCCAATAGCGGGCCGGTCCTTGCCGCCGCCGTCGCCCGCTCCGGAAGGACCGATTTCCGCCGACGCGCTGAACGATGCTGCCGTCGGCGAGCTGCTGGGCATGCGGATCGGCAACGGCGGTCCCGACGAGCCGGAGTTCACCACCCCGCGCGACCGCCTGCTCTGGGCGATGGAAAGGACCGGCTGGGTCCAGGCCAAGGCCGGCCGCCTGCTGGGACTGACGACGCGACAGGTTAGCTATGCCCTTCGGAAATATAACATCGAAATAAAACGATTCTAAACATGCCGCCTCTGGCGTGTGCCGGATGGGCTCCCATATGGTTAATTCGGCCAAGCGCTTCGCCCGCGGGCAAAGCGTCTTGCCGGAGCCAATCAGCTTGGGGGACACCATGACCCAGCAGAAGATCTCTCCCACCGATGCCGTTCGCCGATGCCTGCCGCAAGGGCAAGGGCGGAATGCCGAACGCGCCGCCGCTGACTGGCTCTCCTTCCGCGTAGATCCCTGACAACCCCATGAAAAGGCGGATCAATCCGCTTGATCACACATTGGGAGAGAACGATGGACAAGAGCCCCAACCAGCCCGGTGCTGCCGGCAACCAGTCCTCGGGAACTTCGGACAAGGTCCTGACCAACCGGCAGGGACATCCGATCAGCGACAACCAATCCCAGCGCACCGTCGGCAGCCGTGGCCCGGCTACCCTGGAAAACTACCAGGTCCTCGAAAAGATCAGCCACTTCGACCGCGAGCGCATCCCCGAGCGGGTCGTGCATGCGCGCGGCTTCGTCTGCTACGGCGAACTTGAAGTCACCGGCAAGATCGGCGACGAACCCGCTTCCAAATACACCCGCGCCAAGCTGTTCCAGGAAGCCGGCAAGAAGACGCCGCTGGCGATCCGCTTCTCGACCGTCATCGGCGGCCGCGACAGCTCCGAAACGGCGCGCGATCCGCGCGGCTTCGCGGTCAAGTTCTATACCGAAGACGGCAACTGGGATTTGGTCGGCAACAACCTCTCGGTCTTCTTCATCCGCGACGCCATCAAGTTCCCCGACGTCATCCACTCGCTGAAGCCCGATCCGGTTACCTTCCGCCAGGAACCCAACCGCATCTTCGACTTCATGAGCCAGACGCCCGAATCCATGCATATGCTGACGCATCTGTTCAGCCCGCGCGGGATTCCGGCCAACTACCGGCACATGGAAGGCTTCGGCGTCAACACCTACAAGATGGTCAATGCGCAGGGCGATACCGTCCTCGTCAAGTACCACTTCCACCCGCGTCAGGGCGTCGCCAGCCTGACGGCGGAGGAAGCGGCCAAGGTGCAGGGCCAGGAACTCGGTTCGGCCACCAAGGACCTGTTCGAGGCGATCGAGCGCGGCGACTATCCCCAGTGGGACATGTATGTCCAGATCATGGAAGACCACGACCATCCCGAACTGGATTGGGACCCGCTGGACGACACCAAGATCTGGCCGGAAAAGGACTTCCCGCTGCGCCACGTCGGCACCATGACGCTGAACCGCAACGTCGTGGACTTCTTCAACGAGAACGAACAGATCGCCATGGGCACCGGCGTCCTGGTCGACGGCCTCGACTTCTCCGACGACAAGATGCTGGTCGGCCGGACCTTCTCCTACTCCGACACCCAGCGCTACCGCGTCGGCCCCAACTACCTCCAATTGCCGGTGAACCAGCCCAAGAACGCCCGCGTCGCCACCAACCAGTCGGGCGGCCAGATGTCCTTCTACCGCGATCTGGCGCCGGGTCAGAACCCCCATGTCAACTTCGAGCCGTCCATCCATAACGGCCTCGTGGAATCGCCACTGGACCAGTCGAGCAATACGCCGGAAATCCATGGGCGTCTGACCCGCAGCGTGATCGAGCGCCGCAACGACTACGTCCAGGCGCGCGGCCGCTACAACACCATGATGGACTGGGAGCGGGACGACCTCGTCCTCAACATGGGCACCCTGCTGGGCCAGTGCGAACGCGACGTCCAGGAACGGATGATCTGGCACCTCCTGCTGGTCCATGACG
>NZ_JCACHA010000435.1:507-2384 GCF_059503625.1 Skermanella sp. | reverse complement strand
CCTTCACAGCCTGGAGGAAGCGGTGAAGGGGGCTGCCGGCATCGTCATTCAGTTCCCGTTCTATGCCGGCATCATGGGGATGATGGTGGAATCCGGTCTGGCGAAGAGCTTGTCCGAATGGTTCGTCTCGTTCTCCACCGCCGACACGCTTCCCCTCTTCACTTTCTGGAGCGCCGGCCTGCTGAACATCCTGATCCCGTCGGGCGGCGGCCAGTGGGCCGTCCAGTCCCAGGTGATGCTGCCGGCCGCCATGGAGCTGAAGGCCGACCTGACCAGGGTAGCCATGGCGGTCGCCTGGGGCGATGCCTGGACCAACCTGATCCAGCCTTTCTGGGCGCTGCCGGCATTGGCCATCGCGGGATTGAAGGCCAAGGACGTGATGGGCTTCTGCCTGATCGTGCTGGTCGTATCGGGAGTGGTGATCTCGGCGGGGTTGCTATGGGCTTGATGGGGCGGGCGGAGGCTGAGCTTTGCCCGTCTCCCGCAGGAGCACCTTGATCGAGTGCGACCGCATCGGCATCGCCTCCCGTTCGGTGTAAAACCGGATCGCGGCTGCAGCGCCGCCGCCGCCGCCGTCGCCGCCGGTATCGTGGTCCGTATCCACCACGAGCCGCCAGCAGCCTTCCGCCTGAAGGATGAACACCGCGTCCTGGGATTGGCCGTTGATCGCCACGTAGAGATCGTCGTCGTCCTCCCCGGCGCCGGTCAGGTGAAAGGCCAGCAGGCTGGAGCCAGGGTCCGCTTCACCCGATGCTCCGAGCCACCTCACGTCGCTGCGCCAGAAGCGGCTGCGCCCCAGGCTCGGATGCGCCTTGCGGAAGGCGATCATCGATTTGGCGAACCGGAAAAAATCGCCGTTGCGGGCAAGCAGGCTCCAGTCCAGCCAAGTGGTTTCGTTGTCCTGGTTGTATGGGTTGTTGTTGCCGCCCTGGGTGTTCAGGAACTCGTCGCCGGCGGTGAACATCGGCGTGCCGTTCGCCAGCATCAGTAGGCAGAACAGGTTCTTCGCCTGTCGTATCCGCAACGCCCTGACGTCCTGCGGCAGGCCGTTATCGCCTTCCCAGCCGCAGTTCCAGGACCGGTTGTCGTCCATGCCGTCGCGGTTGCCATGGCCGTTCGCCTCGTTGTGCTTCACGTCGTACGAGACGAGGTCGTAGAGACAGAACCCATCGTGGCAGGTCACGAAGTTGACGCTTTGAAAGGCGTGGCAGGAGTCGATCGTCGTGTCGGGAAACAGATCGTCGCTGCCGTAGATCCGCGTCCTCAAGGCATCCGCCAGCCCCGCATCGCCGCGGACGAAAGACCTGACCGTGTCGCGGAAGCGGCCGTTCCATTGCAACCATGTGCTGCCGGGGAATGTCCGGCCAAGCTGGTAGCTCGCCATGTCCCATGCTTCGGCGATCAGCCGGACATCCGCCAGAAGCGGGTCCGACTGGATGGCGGCGATGATGGGCGGATCGTCCAGGTTGATGCTGCCGTCCTCCCGCCGCGTGAACAGGGAGGCGAGGTCGAAGCGGAAGCCGTCGACGTGGAACTCGGCGACCCAGTAGCGCAGGCTGTCCAGGATCATGCCGCGCACATACCGGTTCGCCGTATTCAGGACGTTGCCGGTCCCGCTGTCGTTCCGGTAGCGGCCCCGGTTCTCCTCGAGCAGGTAATAGGTGGTGTTGTCGATGCCGCGATAGCTGAAGGTCGGGCCGTTTTCGTCGCCCTCTCCGGTGTGATTGCAGACGACGTCCAGGATCACTTCGATATCAGCCTGATGCAGAGCCTTGACCAGCGACTTGAACTCGTCGATTTCCTCGCCGAAGGCGTTTCTCATGCCGTAGCTGTCATGCACGGCGAAGAAACTCAGCGGCATGTAGCCCCAGTAGTTG
>NZ_JCACHA010000435.1:0-497 GCF_059503625.1 Skermanella sp. | reverse complement strand
TTCCTGCGGATCGAACTGAAAGATCGGCATCAACTCGACGGCGGTGATCCCAAGTTCCCGCAGATACGGGATCTTGGCCATCAGCCCGGCGAAGGTGCCGCGCGCCTCCGGCGGGACGCCGGAATTGGCGCGCCTGGTGAAGCCCTGGACGTGCAGTTCATAGATGACGGTGTCGTGCGCATGACGGGGCCGGCGGTCTCCCGACCAGTCGAACTGCGGATCGGCGCCGGTTCGGATGATGCCGAGCGGTGCTCGGCCGGTGTTCGACCCGGGGTGCCGGGCGGCTTCGCGGCTATAGCCGGGCGGAAAATAAAGCGCCCTCGCATAGGGGTCGAACAGCACCTTCGCAGGATCGAAGCGCTGTCCGTCCGCGGGCTGGTGCGGCCCGTCCACGCGATAGGCATAGTAGGCGGCGTTTCCCAGGTCTTCGGCGGGGACGCGGCAGTGCCAGACCCGTCCGGATTTGTTGATGCGGGGGTCGAGGTCGATGACGCGTT
>NZ_JCACHA010000434.1:0-2387 GCF_059503625.1 Skermanella sp. | reverse complement strand
CCCACCACCGTGGCCCAAGGCGGGGGCTAGTCCGTAGCGATCTCATTGAGCCGGCGCCGCCGCATCCGGCTGCATTTGATGTAATATATATTGCATTGGCGGCGAAAGTTGAATTTTCGGCTTATGACTGCTGCCGAACGTGAAAAAGCCCCGCATCATCTCTGAGCGGGGCTAAGGCGAAGCTTGCTGATCTCATCAGAGATAGGATCAGTTTAGATCGAAATCGCTTATAAAAGCTTAACGTCCTGCCAATAACACAAGAAGACCCCGCCGTCGAGGCAAACTCCGGCGGGGTCCAGTTGGGGCCACCCTGCCGCTCACCGCTGATCGACAGGTTAAAAAAATAGTAACATTTTATGTTTTTCCTGCTTATACCTCTTTAGATAATCTTCGGAGAGTGTCCAAAAACGGTCGTTATTCGACAATTATAATAGCATTTTATCTTTCCGCATAGATGCTGGTACTCAAACTGTTCGAAACCCCTGTTGGAAAGATGAGCGGGGCGTGTTAGATTATGAACAGGTTTTCAACAGTTTAGGAGGCGTCATGCTCGACCATCGGGAGAAATTCAAAGTTGATATGCACGTCATCTATCAAAGCTCAATCCGGCGCGGGATCATAACCGAGATTACGGACACATCCGTCGCCGTCCGACTATACCGCAAAGATAATGTGCGACCGGGAAACAAGGTGAAGCGATTCACCGCAGCCGAGGCGATCCATAAACTCTGGCCTGCTCCAGTACCCGCCTGGCGGAGCAACGGGGTCGAGGACGAGGAACAGGAATAGTAGGGAGCAATCATGCTTGTTGGTTACGGGCGCGTATCAACCACTGACCAGAACCCGGCGATGCAGGAAGACGCGCTTCGTGCCGCTGGCTGTGAGAAGTTGTTCATAGAGAAGGTGTCGTCGGGGAAGAAGGACCGGCCCCAGCTTACGGCGGCACTCGACTACGTGAGATCGGGCGACACGCTGGTCGTCTGGCGCCTAGACCGGCTTGCCCGATCGATCCGGCAATTGATCCAGACCGTTGAGGACATGGAGGCGCGCGGCGTTGGGCTGAAGTCTCTTACTGAAGCGATCGACACCAGCACCCCAGGCGGTCGGCTCGTCTTTCACATCTTCGGGAGCATCGCCGAGTTCGAGCGGGCCATCATCCGGGAGCGGACGAAGGCCGGCGTCGTCGCGGCGAAGGCAAGAGGCCGAGTGGGAGGCCGACCCGCGAAGTTGGAAGGCGAGCGAGCCCAGCATGCCAAGATGATGTTGAACGCAGGGACGTCCGTGTCGGCCGTGGCTCGATCCATGGGGGTGTCTCGATCGACCGTGCTGCGGGCTACACGGATGTTGGAAGGAACTCCTGCATGACCTTCGCTGAATTGATGGCAGCCGCGAACGAGTCAAAGGTCGGCCGCAATGCTGGCCAGTGGACCCCCGGCGCCTGCCGGGTATGGCGCGAAGCCGACCCGGAGGATGCCCGGCTGCTGGAAGCGGCGTTGGCCTGGGAGCTGGCCATGGGACGCAAGGCGACGCCGGGCGACGAGGCCGCGGTGCGTGAGCGGCGTCGGCAGATGGACGAGGCGACGGCAGCGATGAAGGCGGAGAGGTAAACCGCCGCATAAAATCTGCTTTCAATCGGAAGCCAGAGGTTATCATGCCGCCGCGACCACAGCCGACATCACCGTCCTCTCAGGAATGTCCACAATGCGCTTCTTCCTGATTCCCGTCGTGGCGGGATGTCTCTACCTCACCATAAAGCAGCCCACCCTAGCGCGTAGTTTGCCGTGGCTTTTCGGAGCACTTGCCGCGATTGTGCTACTGGTCTATGCGGCGAACTACTCCTGACCTTGAAGTCGCCAGGGCATTCGGCGTCGGGAGAACGACGCTATACCGATCATTGCAGCGGACAGTGTAACTGAACGACGGGACTTTGAATAGAAGCCCTGTCGTTCAGCGACCATAGACTGGAAACGCTTACTTATGCTGCCGGTCGTGGAAGAGGGGAGTCAACCGACATTGCTTTTATATGCTTTCGCATTTAACGAAGAGTGAAGACGATGAACTTCGCGGAACTGCTTGCCGCCGCCAACGAAAGTAAAGTCGGGCGGAACGCGGGGCAATGGACGCCGACCGCCTGCAAGACTTGGTGAGAAGCCGATCCTGAAGACGCCAGGAGCGCTGCATAAAAAGGACCAGTGGGGATTAGACGATCTGACGGAGCGATCGTCACCGCGCAGCGATCCTCCTCAAAGCCTGTTGAGAACATTGGGCGTGCAGCCCAAACACTCTCAGGAGGAACTATCATGGCTCTGATCAAGGTGATCGAGGTACTTGCCGAGTCTCCGAATAGCTGGGAGGAGGCGGCGCAGATGGCGGTCAAGGAAGCCTCC
>NZ_JCACHA010000433.1:0-2388 GCF_059503625.1 Skermanella sp. | reverse complement strand
CCAACTACTTCGCCGCCGCAGGTTACGATGCAGACCGATCGAAAACTGCTCTAGAACAAACCTCAACTTCCGCAACGACTCTAAGCGCACCTTCCCGCTCCGCATAGGTGCGGCAGGTACGTCAATCGTTCATCTCACGCCATCGCGCCCCTGGTTCGCGCCGCGCGTGCCTGATTGAACGCTCTCACTGCGAAGGTGTTTGCCGTTCTGGACTACCTCGTCCCGGCGGGGCAACTCTTGCCCTTCGTCGCGCCCGCAAGCATCGTCACAATGGATTTCGCAATAAAGCTGGGGCATAGCCGAGCAACGCTGCGCGAAGCTCGTCCTGGCCGTCCCACAATGGACACCAGCATCTCGGGCGCCCGGTTCGGAATACAATTGTTATACCACTTTTGCACTCACTTACCTCGGTTTCCAATGGCAATAGTTCGGCCTAGGTTTGAGCAGCAATGTAGCATATAGAGTGACTTTGATTGCCCGGCACTCCGCCGGATGAGGGGTTTCGAATGCAGGTCAACAGCGGCATCGAAGCGGTCGGGGTGGTCCCATGGGGCAGCCACTTCTGCCAGTTCTACGAGACTGCTAACGACCTCGTGGACACCCTTGTGCCTTACTTTAAGGCCGGGCTCGACAACAATGAGCGCTGCATGTGGGTTACCGCCCAGCCGCTTCGTGCCGCGGACGCGACCGACGCCTTGCGCAATGCTGTGCCAGACCTCGATCGACGGCTCGCGTCCGCCCAGATCGAGATCGTCGATCATGACCAGTGGTACATGACACGGAACGACAAGGCGGGCGCCGATGCGGTGATCTCCGGCTGGATGCACCGCAAGGATGAGGCACTAACCCAGGGCTACAGCGGGTTCCGCCTCACCGGCAACACCTATTTCCTTGAAGCCGATGATTGGAACGACTTCGCCGAATATGAGCGGAAGGTCAATGCCTGCTTCTGTGACCAGCGGGTCATCGCACTGTGCAGCTATTGCACGCGGCGCTGCGATGCGGGCGGGGCATTGGACGTGGTGCAGAACCACGAGTTCGCCCTGGCGCGTCGCCGCGGGTCGTGGACCATGGTCGAGAATGCCTCGGTCAAGCGGGCCAAGGAGGCGCTGCGGCAGGCCAATGAGGAGCTTGAAACGCGGGTGACGCGACGCACCGCTGACCTCAGCCGCGCCTTGGCCGAGAAGGACGTGCTTCTCAAGGAGGTCCACCACCGGGTCAAGAACAACCTGCAAGTCGTATCCGCCCTCCTTCGACTCCGGGCCAAGCAGTCCAGCGATCCCGCTGGGCGGGAGGCTTTCGCCGAGACGCTGCGCCGCATCAAGGCCATGAGCCTTGTGCATGAGGTGTTGTATGGCGGTGGTGACACAAGCGACATCGACTTCGCCGCCTATTTGGGGTCGCTGGCGGCAACGACGGCAGCAAGCTACGGCATGGGACAGCGGGTTACGATCGAAGTTATGCCCTCGGACTGCCGGGTGGACCTGAATATGGCGGTGCCGCTTGGCCTCGCGGCATCCGAAGCGATCTCAAACGCTTTCAAGCATGCCTTCCCGGCCGGGCGCCGCGGATGTGTGCGGCTGGCCTTCCAAGCACCAACTGAGGCCACGGATGGGGAAGTCACGGTCAGCGACGATGGCATCGGTATTTCCGAGCCGCCCTCTGCGGGTTGGCGAGGTGCAGGCTCCTCGATCGCGGAGGCCTTGGCGCGTCAAGTTGGCGGGCAGGTCGCAGTAGAGCGGAACAATGGGACGGTGTGGCGCCTGACCTTCACACGGCTTGGCCAAGGCAACAGCAAAGCGGTCGCCGCGGCCACTGGAACCAGTCGCACTGGCTTGCCAATCATCGAGCCAGCGTAGGCCTACCATCGGGCACCGCAAATCGAAGCAGGCTGCGGGTCACGCAGTAATGTTTGGCGTCTTGCAATAGCGGTTTGTGCGCCTTCACCCTGGCCCTGTGGCCACTCTGAGCGATGACCCCTCATCGCAGAACGCCGATCTCCGGCCCGCCTCATCTCAGGGGCATCAAAGCGGTGCAGCGTTCGGGTCAGGGAAGGTGACCACCACGGCCGTGCCCAGGCCACCCCGTCTAGCCTCCATGACAGCCCGTCCCCTCACCTGCTTGGCCAGCATCTCAACCCGCCGCACCTCCGCCACCTGGGCAGCAGCCCTGGAGCGATGATCATTGAGGTCGGCGCTATGACGATGACGACGAGCGGCGCAGCTACGGGCATGGCGATAAGCGGCGGAGTTCGTGGCTGAAAAACATCTTCGACTAGCCCCCTGAGCATGATGTTCGATTGCCCTTGGCCAGAACCTCAGGTTCAAGACCCTCTAGAGCGGTTTCCTGCCTGACTGAATCGCTTGTGATCCCACGGGCTGCGCGGAG
>NZ_JCACHA010000432.1:0-2389 GCF_059503625.1 Skermanella sp. | reverse complement strand
CCCGGCCCGGATCGATACGGTCTGGGACGTGCTCGGGTCCGGCGACTTCCGGCAGTTGGAGCAGCGCGAGGCTCCGGAAGCGACGGTCGAGCAATTGGCCGCAGTTCACAAGCGGCCCTATGTCGATGCCGTGCTGGATGCGGTGCCGAGCCACGGGCGGGTTCATCTGGACGCCGACACCGTCCTTTCCTCCACGTCGCGCTCCGCCATCCTGCGCGCATCGGGAGCGGTCTGCGCCGCCGTCGATGCGGTGCTGGGGGACGAGGGCATCGACAACGTGTTCTGCGCTGTGCGGCCCTGCGGCCACCATGCGGAGCCGGCGCGGGCGATGGGGTTCTGCGTCTTCAACAACATCGCCGTCGGGGCCGAGCACGCCCGCCGCAAGCATGGCGTCAAAAAGGTCGCCATCGTCGATTTCGACGTCCACCACGGCAACGGCACGCAAGCCATGGTGGAGGACGAGCCGGAGCTGTTCTTCGCGTCCACCCACGAGTGGCCGTTCTATCCCGGCACGGGAGCGCGCGAGGAGCGGGGCAATCACGACAACGTCGTCAACGTCCCGCTGGCTGCCTTCACCGGTTCGGGAGAGTTCCGGCGCGGCATGAAGGACTTCGTCCTGCCGGCGGTCGAGGCTTTCGCCCCCGACCTGCTGATGATTTCCGCCGGCTTCGACGCCCACCGCCGCGACCCGCTGGCCCACATCAACCTTGAGGCGGAAGACTTCGCCTGGGCGACGCGGGAGTTGATGGCGGTTGCCCGGCGGCACTGCGGCGGCAAGATCGTTTCCGTCCTGGAAGGCGGCTATTCCATGGACGGGCTGGCCGAAAGCCTTGCGGCCCATCTGCGCGAACTGATGGCCGCCTGACCTTCCAAACATCCGATTTCTACCGGCGCGGCCCCGCGATGGGCCGCGAACGGACCCCCTTTGCCTGCATTGTGGCGAAGGCAAGAACAAGCCTCGGAGGAGCACGATCCCATGAAAATCGCAATCCCGAAGGAGCGGCGCGCCTCTGAAAGGCGGGTTGCGGCCTCGGTCGACACCATCAAGAAGTACAAGGCGCTGGGCGCCGAGGTGGTCGTCGAGACCGGAGCCGGCGACGGCGCCTCGATCCCGGACAAGGCCTTTGCCGATGCGGGAGCGGAGATCGCTCCGGATGCCGCATCGACATATGCCGACGCCGACGTCGTGCTGAAGGTGCGGCATCCCCTGAGCGCCGCCGAAGGCACCGACGAGATGGCGCTGATGAAGCGCGGCGCCGTGCTGATCGGCATCCTGAACCCGCATTCCAACCGCGATCACCTGCCGGCCTATGCCAGTGCTGGCGTCACGGCGCTGGCGATGGAACTGGTGCCGCGCATCACCCGCGCGCAGTCGATGGACGTGCTGTCCAGCCAAGCCAACCTTGCCGGATACCGGGCGGTGCTGGATGCCGCGTCGGAGTTCGGACGGGCGTTTCCCATGATGATGACGGCGGCCGGCACGGTTCCCCCGGCCCGCGCGCTGATCATGGGCGTCGGCGTCGCGGGCTTGCAGGCGATCGCGACGGCCAAGCGGCTGGGCGCCGTGGTTTCCGCGACCGACGTCCGGCCGGCGGTCAAGGAGCAAGTCCAGTCGCTGGGCGGTACCTTCGTCGCGGTCGAGGATGACGAGTTCAAACAAGCTGAAACCTCCGGTGGCTATGCCAAGGAAATGAGCAAGGAGTACCAGGCCAAGCAGGCGGCCCTGATCGCCGAGACGATCAAAAAGCAGGACATCATCGTCACCACGGCGCTGATTCCGGGACGTCCCGCCCCGCGTCTGGTGACGGACGAGATGATCGCGACCATGAAGCCGGGATCGGTGATCGTGGATCTGGCTGTTGAGGCCGGCGGCAATGTCGAAGGCTCGGTCGCCGGCGAGATCGTCGAGAAGCATGGCGTCAGGATTGTCGGCCACGCCAACGTGCCGAGCCGGATCGCGGTCGATGCGTCGATGCTCTACGCCAAGAACCTGTTCGCATTGCTCAGCCTTTGTTTCGATGCCGAGAAGAACTTCGCGCTGCCGTGGGACGACGAGATCGTCAAGGCGATCGCACTGACCCGCGACGGCGCCGTGATCCATCCGACCTTTGCGCCGGAACCGACGCCGTCTCCGGCACAACCTGCCAGCGTGGGAGCGTGAACCCATGGCCGAACATAGCTTCTTCATCACCGGCCTGACGGTCTTCGCACTCGCCTGCTTCGTCGGCTACTACGTGGTGTGGCGGGTGACGCCGGCGCTGCATTCGCCGCTGATGAGCGTCACCAACGCGGTGTCGTCGGTGATCATCGTCGGTGCGCTGATCGCGACCGGCAGCACGGCCGGCTTCACCTTCTCCACGGCGCTGGGCTTCCTCGCCGTCATTCTTGC
>NZ_JCACHA010000431.1:0-2391 GCF_059503625.1 Skermanella sp. | reverse complement strand
TCATCCGGTTCGCCGGTCTTACTCGGCGGAGCCTTCGGCGTACTTGTCGATCGAAGCCTGGATGATCTTGGCGGCTTCTTCGGCGTCGCCCCAGCGCTTGATCTTGACCCACTTGCCCTTTTCCAGGTCCTTGTAGTGCTGGAAGAAGTGGGCGATCTGGTCCAGCAGGATCTCCGGCAGGTCCTTGTACGACTGGACGTCGCTGTAGAACGGGTGGAGCTTGTTGACGGGCACCGCCAGGACCTTCTCGTCCAGGCCGGCTTCGTCTTCCATGATCAGCACGCCGATCGGGCGCGACCGCAGGACGGCGCCAGGCTGGATCGGCCGGCGGCCGACTACCAGCATGTCGCACGGGTCACCGTCGTCGGACAGGGTATGCGGCAGGAAACCGTAGTTGCACGGATAATACATCGCGGTGTGCAGGAAGCGGTCGACGAACAGGGCGCCGCTGGCCTTGTCCACTTCGTACTTGATCGGCTCGCCGCCCATCGGAATTTCAATGATGACGTTGACGTCCCACGGTGCATTCTGGCCCACTGGGATCTTCGAGATATCCATGAACTTTTCCCTCGGTTCCGATCGGTTACGCCCCTTTTGGCGCGCAGTCCCGGCCGCGCCAGCGGCATCCGCCGGGCGCGCGTCGGAGTTTAGGGTAAAGATCACAATTGAGCCAGACTTGCAAATAGGCGGATTGTCACGGTCTCTTCCCAACGCGGCCTTTCCGTCGAACCGGCTTGCATATGGGCATCCCTGTACGGACACTCCAAGCCTATGAACAAAGCCATGTCGCCCGTCTTCGTCCGCGTCCTTTTGGTTTCGATCGCGATCCTCTGCGTGTCGCCCGTTCCCAGCGGTGCGGCGGAACCGCAGCCGGCCCACGGCATCGCCATGCACGGGCAGCCCCGCTACGCCCCCGGTTTCAGCCATTTCGACTATGCCGATCCGTCGGCACCCAAGGGCGGGATCTTCCGCAACGCGGCCGTCGGGACCTTCGATACCCTGAACCCCTTCATCGTCCGGGGCCGGGCGGCGCTGGGGCTTGGCTACGTCTCCGAAAGCCTGATGCAGCGGAGCTGGGATGAGCCCTTCTCGCTCTACGGCCTGATCGCCGAATCGATCACGGTGCCGGACGACCGCTCCTGGGTGGAGTTCACGCTGCGCCCGGAGGCGCGCTGGCACGACGGCGTCCCGATCACCCCGGCGGACGTCCTGTTCTCCTGGCGCACGCTCCGCGACCATGGCCGCCCCAACCACCGCAGCTATTACGGAAAGGTCGAGCGCGCCGAGCAGACCGGCGAGCGCGGGGTACGGTTCACCTTCAAGCCGCCGGCCAAGGTATCCGCCGACCCCGATGCGCCGGGCGACCGCGAGATGCCGCTGATCATGGGGCTGATGCCGATCCTGCCGGAGCATGCCTGGACAACGCGCGAGTTCGACCGGACGACGCTGGAACCGCTGCTTGGCAGCGGTCCCTACCGCGTTGCGCGGTTCGAGCCGGGCCGGTCCATCGTGTACGAACGGGTGCCGGACTACTGGGGCCGCGACTTGGCCGTCAACCGCGGGCAGTACAATTTCGACGGCATCCGCTACGACTATTACCGTGACGACGGGGTGGCGCTGGAGGCATTCAAGGCCGGTGCCTACGATTTCCGGCGCGAAACCGATCCCGCGAAATGGGCGACCGGCTACGATTTCCCGGCGGCGCGCGACGGCAGGGTCACGCTGGAACTGCTGCCCCATGGCCGGCCCGAGCCGATGCGGGCCTTGATCTTCAACACTCGCCGTCAGCACTTCGCCGACCGGACCGTCCGGGAGGCGCTGGGCTACGCGCTCGACTTCGATTGGATGAACAGGACGCTGTTCCATGGCGCCTACCGGCGGACCGCCAGCTACTACCCCAATTCGGAACTGGCGGCGTCCGGCCCGCCCGGCGCCGCCGAACTGAAGGTGCTGGAACCGTTCCGCGACACCCTGCCATGGGAAGTCTTCGGTCCCGCCTATGTCCCGCCCGCCACCGACGGCAGCGGACCGGCCGGCCTGCGCGGCAACCTGCGGAAAGCGCAGGACCTGCTGGCGAAAGCGGGATGGACAGTCCGCGACGGACAGTTGCGCGAGGCCGGTGGGGCGGCGTTCGAGTTCGAGATCCTGCTGGTTTCGGCAAGCGACGAGAAGGTCGCCCTGGAGTTCGCTCGGGCGCTCCAGCGGATCGGGGTGACGGCCAAGGTGCGGACGGTCGACAGCGCCCAGTATCAGGCGCGGCTGGAGTCCTTCGACTTCGACATGACGCTGAACCGCTGGGCCTCGACCCTGTCGCCCGGCAACGAACAGATCTACTACTGGGGAAGCGAGGCGGCGGACTGGGAAGGCAGCCGCAACTATCCCGGCATCCGG
>NZ_JCACHA010000430.1:0-2395 GCF_059503625.1 Skermanella sp. | reverse complement strand
TGGCCCTTCAGCACCAGCGTGAAGTGCTCCCGCATCTCCGCCGTCGGAACGCCGACGGCCACCGTCCGGGTTATGTCCGTCGTACCGTCAAGGTACTGCGCGCCGCTGTCGATCAGATACAGACTGCCCGGCGCAAGCCGCCGCTCGGTCTTCTCCGACACCCTGTAATGCACGATCGCGCCGTTCGGGCCGGCCCCGGAGATCGTCTCGAAGCTGAGGTCGCGGAACAGGTCTCCTTCGCGCCGGAACTCCTTCAGGCGGGCGGCGGCCTCGATCTCTCCCAGGTTGCCGTCGGGCGCCGTCCGCGACAGCCAGGCCAGGAAGCGGGCGACCGCCACGGCGTCGCGCAGATGCGCCGCGCGGGTGCCATCGAGTTCGACCTCGTTCTTGCGCGCCTTGGGCAAGGCCGTGGGATCGGCGCCGCGCTCGACCTTGGCCTTGGCCAGCAACAGGCGGTCGAAGATCCAGGCGGCCGACGTCGCCGGATCGACCCGCACCTTGACTGCGGGATTGGCGCCGAGCGCATCCAGCGCCGCGCCGAGTTCGCCGGGATCGCGAATCGATACGCGGTTGCCCAAGTGCTCGTCCAGTCCCGGCACCAGCTTCCGCCGGTCGATGAAAAGGTCGGCGGCTCCTTCGTCGTCGACGATGGCGAAGGACAGGGGCAGCGGCGTGTGGGGCACGTCGGCGCCCCGGATGTTGAGCAGCCACGCGATGCTGTCCGGCTGGGTCAGGACCACGGCGGTCTGGCCGTCCTTCCGCAGCGACGCCGCAACGTCCCCCAGCTTCTCCGCAGCCGGCTTGCCGGCATAGCGAAGGTCGTGCGGCACCACGGGGGCCAGCGGCGCCGGCGGCTGGTCCGGCCAGACGGCATCTATCGGGTTGTCGGGGCAGGCCTGCAAGTCCGCTCCCGTCCTGGCGAGGATCGAACGCGTCCGCTCGACCCAGCCGACGGTGTGGAGCCAAGGATCGTATCCCAGCCGTCCGCCCTGGGGCAGCACGGATGCGGCCCATTCGGCATGGGGATCGTCCGTCAGGTGCTTGTACTGGAACTGCGATGCCGATACTTCCGCCTGAACCTGAAGGGTGTAGCGGCCGTCGACGAAAATGGCGGCCTGATCCAGCATGACGATGGCGAGCCCGGCCGACCCGGTGAAACCGGAGATCCAGGCCAAGCGGTCGGCACGGGCCGGAACGTATTCCCCCTGATGCTCGTCGGATCGGGGCACCACGAACCCGGCAAGCCCGCGCCTGCTCAATTCCGCCCGCAGCGCCGCGAGGCGTGCGGCATGATCCGGTGCGTCCTTGGCCTCGGCAGCCTGGGCCAGTTCGTCGCGAAGAGCCTTCAGTTGCAGCCGCAGGGGATCGGTCAGGCGTTGCCGATCGAACAGGGCCAGCCATGCATCGGGATCGGTTCCCCTTGGAGCGGCGTTGACGCCTTCGACCAGCGCGCGGATCTCCGCGGCCGACCGGTTCAGCCCCGCTTCGTCCAGCAGTCTATCCAGGGCGTCGTCACCGCCATACCCGTTCGAACTCTCGCCGATACCGTCCACGGGTGGAACCTCTTCTGTGATCGCGGAAGAGGCAAAGGCTAAAACCCGCCTCGAACGCGCGCAAGCGCCAAAGGACGGCGAAGGCGAGGTTTTCCAGGACCGGGCGTTTTCGAAGGCCGGGCGGTCAGCCGCGGAGGATCAGCGTCCGCCATTCCCCGACCGGGACCCGGCCGACCAGACGAAGCCCCTGCGCCCGGTGCGCCGCCAGCACCCAGTTCTCGTGCCGGTCGAGCAGCCCCGACAGGACGACGTAGCCGCCGGGCCGCAGCGCCTTCCGAAGGTCGGGCGCCATCCGCGCCAGCGGCCGCGCCAGGATGTTGCTGGCGATCAGGTCGTAGGGACGGCTCCGGCGGACCGCAGCCACCTTGTAGCCGACGCCGCCGACCGCGTGGACCAGCCCCGCCACCTTGTTGCGCCGGGCGTTCAGCCGGGCCACCCGCACCGATTCGGCATCGATGTCGGAAGCCACGACAGGAGCATGCCAGAGCTTGGCGATGGCCAGCGCCAGGATGCCCGACCCGCAGCCCATGTCCAGTGCCCGCCTGACCGGAAAGCGCTTGGACAGCCGGTCGAGCGCCACGAGACAGCCGAAGGTCGTCGCGTGTTCACCCGAGCCGAACGCCGTCGCGGCATCGACCAGCAGACCGATCGAGGACGCCGGCACCTTGCCCTCGAAGTGGGAACCGTGGATGAAGCAGCGGCCGGCCCGGATCGGCGGGAAGCTCTGATAGGATTTGGTCAGCCAGTCGAGCTTCGGCACCGGCTCGAACGTGATCTCCGGCTCCGCGATCCCGACGGCCTCGGCCAGGACGGCCACCCGCGAGGTCAGCCAGGACCGGTCC
>NZ_JCACHA010000429.1:0-2400 GCF_059503625.1 Skermanella sp. | reverse complement strand
CCGGGTCTCGTCGTCCGCCGAAGCGCCGACCCGGTCCGTCTCCTCGCGCAGCCAGGTGACGAAGGCTTCGAACGGCGGGATGGCATGCAGCTCGATCCACTCGGACAGCCAGAACTGCCGGGGGCGCTCGGGCGGGCAAGCCTTGGCCCAGGTCAGGTAGCTCCATTCGGCGGCACACAGGACGCTGAGCACCTGGGCATAGCTGCCGCTGCGCCCCCCGGACTGAAGCAGGTCGATGAAGTCGCGGGTGACCGGCCCAAGCTCCGGCGTCTTCCAGACCGGTTCGGGGACATCGAGTTCCCTGAACGACCGCAGGAAGAAGTCGTTCTCGTCGGCGGTGACGGCGGCAGCGAACTGCGCGAATTGCCGTTTCGACGGCATGGACGGCGCATAGGCGATGGCGTAGCCCAGCAACGCCACGAAGCTGTTCACGAAAGCGTAGTCCTGGACCAGATAGCGGGCGGCGACGGCATCGCCGAGCGTGCCCGCCCCCAGTTCACGGGCGAACCGGTGCGTCGTCATGCGGGTCCAGTGCGGCTCGGCCCCGTCCCGCAGCCAGTCGGTGAAGCGTGCTTCCGGGTCGGTGTCGCGGTGCTCGTCGAAGGTCAATGCCCGTCACTCCAGCAGATCGTGATATTCGCGATGGCGGCGTATCCAGGCCGATGCATAGCTGCATATTGGCACGACCTTCAACCCTTCCGCCCGCGCGGTTTCCATCACGCCCCGCATCAGCCGGCCCGCCGCACCCGTGCCGCGCAGGGACGGCGGCGCCTCGACATAGGGGATGTGGAGGGTCGAGCCGTTGCGGCGGTAATTGGCGAAGACGATCCTGCCGTCCACATCCAGCTCGTAGCGGCTTCGCGCCGCGTTGTCGGTGATCCCGTCCGTCATGTCCGCCCCCTGTCGATCTATCCTGTCGCCGTATCCTATCGCTGCGCCGACACCTGACCCAGGTTCTCCAGCAAAGCGGCGTTGAACCGCTCCGGCGCCTGGACCTGCGGCGAGTGGCCCAGGTCCGGGAAAGTCACCAGGACGGAACCGCCGATGCGCCCGGCCGTGCGCCGTCCCAGTTCGGCGTAGTTGCCGAGCCGCTTCGCCAGATCGGCAGGAGCCCGGTTCTTGCCGATGGCGGTGGTGTCGCGCTCTCCGATCATCAACAGCGTCGGCACCCGGATATTCTGCACTTCATGGATGACCGGCTGCATGAAGACCATGTCGGAGGTCAAAGCCTGGTTCCAGGCGACCAGATCGCCACCCTCGCCCCGGTACATGCCGGCCAGCATCTCGACCCAGCGGTCGTAGCCGGGACGCCACTCGCCGTTATAGTAGGTCGATAACTGATACTTCCTGATGCTATCGGCATCGGTCTTAAGCTCCGACTTGTACAGATCGTCCACCGTGACGACTGGCACGCCTTCCGCCTTCCAGTCCTCCAGCCCGATCGGGTTGACCAGCACCAGTCCCGACATCTCGTCCTGGTACATCAGGGCGTAGCGCATCGCCAGCATGCCGCCCATCGAGTGCCCCATGACGATGGGATCGCTGACGCCGGCCCGATCCAGCAGGGCGCGGGTATTGGCCGCCAGCTGGTGGAGGCCGAACTGATAGGCCCGCGGCTTGCTGGATTTGCAGAACCCGATCTGGTCGGGAACGATGACTCGGTATCCCGCCTCGGTCAGCGGCCGGATGACGCCTTCCCAGGTGGCGCCGCAGAAGTTCTTGCCGTGCAGCAGCACGACCGTTCGGCCGTTGGGAGCGGCCGTCGCCGGCACGTCCATGTAGGCCATCGACAGCGGCTGGCCCTGTGACGTGAACTCGAACCGGCGGACCTCATGCGGATAGTCGAAGTCCGCCAGCATCGGGTCGGCCAGAGCGGACCGCACCGGCATAAGAGAGGCCCCGGCAAGTGCGATGCCCAGGACCAGTGTCGTCGCGCGTGCGATCCGCTTCATCATGTCCGCTACTCTTTCATATTCTCGACGGGTCAGGAGCCGGAACCGCCCGAACCCCCGACGAAGGCCTCGCGCAGCCGGCTGGCGACATAGGCCTGCGCCTCCTTGGCTTTTTCCACGACCGGAGCCGCGCCGAAGAATTCGTGCGTGACGCCCTCGTAGTTGTTGGACACCACTTCCACGCCGGCGTTGCGCAGCCGCTGGGCCAGCAGCTGGCCCTCGGAACGCAGCGGGTCGATCTCGGCGGTGACGATGGTGGTGGGTGGCAGTCCGGCCAGATCGGGAGCGTCAACCACGTTGATCAGCGGGTTGTTGCCATCGCGCGGGCTGCGCAGATACTTGTCGAAGAACCAGCCCATCATCGCCTTGTTCAGCGGCTTGGCGTTCTCGTTCTCCTGGTACGACTCGGTGTTCATATCGTTGCCGGCGACCGGATATATCAGCGCCT
>NZ_JCACHA010000428.1:0-2406 GCF_059503625.1 Skermanella sp. | reverse complement strand
CCCGGCGACGATCCATCGAGATCGAAACGGAGATCGAAGCGGCCACGTGCTTCAAGATACCGGAACGGTCCGTCGCATGCCGCCGGTTACGACAGTATTCGAATGACTTCTCTTCCGATTACCGCGTTACCGGCCCGCAAGGGCTAGGCCAGAATCCTCATGGTGGAATTAAATCAAATTTTATACGATATGCCTGACAATTTTGATGCGGACCATCACGATGCGTTCTCTGCTCAAGTTCATCGACGCCCCGCTGCCGGCTGCGGAGACGGTGCCGATCGGCGGTAGCCGTCCGCTTCCCGCACGCAAGGCGCTGGTCGTCTGGGTAGCCTTGATGTCGGCGGCGTGGGTGATCCTTGGGGCGGGCGCCTATGCCTTCCTGATGCCGGGTTCATAAAGAGCTCCGGTTTCTGCAAGGCACTGCTGCCGGATTATCCGGCGCATGATGAAATCATGGGGTTCCCTTACCCGCGATTCGTACCAACATCGATCCGCGGGATCGAGTACGGAGAAGGCGGGAAACCATAGTGTACCTCGGTGGCTTGCGCAGCAGTACGATCACCTTGCCGGATGGACGCCGTCTCGGAATCGCGGAGTACGGCGATCCGGCAGCGTTGCCGGTATTGTATTGCCATGGTTTCCCCAGCTGCCGGCTGGAACCGTCAATGCTGCCGGTTTCGGGCATACGGCTTATCGCCGTCGACCGGCCGGGGTACGGGCTGTCCGATCCGCTTCCCGGACGTACGCTGCTGGACTGGCCGCAGGATATCGCATCGGTGGCGGATGCCCTGGGACTCGACCGCTTCGCCGTCGCCGGTGTTTCCGGGGGTGCGCCATATGCCGCAGCCTGCGCCGCACGGTTGAAAGACCGGATCATCGGTCTGGCGCTGATCTGCGGCATTGCGCCGCCGGGGGAAGGCGTCGGGGGAGCCGATGGGGCAGGGTGGGAAGCCGGCGGAGCGGCTGCGCGTCTCATGACCCTGGACCGCCTGCCCGGCACCGTTCCCGTCATAGCGGCGCTGGCAAGGCGGCTGGTCGTGGGGGTCGATTCACCCAGGCTCCTGCGCACGCTGCTGCGCTTCGGGCATCTGCCGGAACCGGACCGGGCCGTGCTGTCGGCGGGTTTCGGCATTCCCGTCCTCGACAGTTTCCGGGAAGCGTTGCGCCAGGGCATCGGCGGCGCCGTCTCCGACGCCCGCATCTATGCGCGGCCCTGGGGTTTCGATCCAGCCAGAATCGCATCACCGACGGTGATCTGGCATGGCAACATGGACAATCAGGTGCCGGTCGCCGCGGCTCGGGTGTACGCCCGGCTTATTCCACATGCGCGGTTGTGCTTATTGGAGGGTGAAGGCCATTTCTCCTTGGTCGTACGGCATCATCATGCGATCCTTGCGTCGCTTTTTGCCATTGCGGAACGGTACGCTGGCGACGATGTTACGTCACACGCTCACGCGTGTCCCGGCTTGGATGCTTGAGCCGGTGCGTCTGCCCGTTTCTCTCAACGATAGAATAAGCACATGCACATAGATACCGTACGCGCTGCCTATCGCCGTTATGCCGGCGTCTACGATCTTGTCTTTGGCAAGAGTTTCGAGGCGGGACGCCAGCAGACGCTCGACAGCATCAACCGTCGCCGGGGCCTGCGAGTCCTCGAGGTGGGGGTCGGCACCGGGCTGTCGCTTCCCGATTATCATCCCGACAACACCATCGTCGGCATCGATGCCTCGGAGGAAATGCTGAGGCTCGCCCATGAGCGCGTCGCGAAGAAGGGCCTCAAGAACATCGAGAGCCTGGTCGAGATGGACGCTCAGAAGATGACCTTCGAGGACGCCAGCTTCGACGTCGTCGTGGCGATGTATGTGATGACGGTCGTGGAAGACCCGAAGGCCGTGATGGACGAGCTGAAGCGCGTCTGCAAGCCGGGCGGCGACATCTACATCGTCAACCACTTCTCGGCCGAGAAAGCCGGTCTCCGGCTGAAGTTCGAGCGCATGATCGCCAACTTCGCGGAACTGCTGGGCTGGCACGCCGATATGCCGATGACGCCTCTGCTGTCGAACGCGGGGATCGAAATCGTGAAGATTTCCAAGCTGCCGCCGTTCGGCATGTTCACGATGGTCCATTGCCGGAACCAGGACTCCTCCGGCGATGCGATGCTCCAGGGCGCCGGGTAAGTCTGCCGGTCCACGGGCCGCGGCCCTGAAACAAGCAATCCTGAGAAGATCGTACCGGCGGTTCAGGCCCGCCCGCTCAATCCAGTGATGGACGAGCGGGCGGGCCTGAACCGCCGTCCCACGTCTTCAACTCGAGTCTTTATCGGGCGACTGCGAGCAGGAGGACGAGGTTGATGCCCGCCATGGCCACGACAACCGGAACCAGCCAGGTCGGGTGGGTCACGAACAG
>NZ_JCACHA010000427.1:0-2410 GCF_059503625.1 Skermanella sp. | reverse complement strand
CGACCGCGCCGGCTCAAGCCCCAAGAGTCAGACCTTCGGGCGCTGGGTATTACTCGCCACCAGGTCGGTGGGGGAGACGGTCTTGGTGTGGCAGACAGCCAGCGGCATGTCGCGCACTGGCCTGGCGATCGGCCAGGCGGCAAAAGGGAGTAGCTCGGCGGTGAAGACGGTCTGGGCCTGCATGTCTCATCCATGCGACTCATTGCCTGCCGGCGTGCGCCAGGACCTGTTGGGGGGAGAAGCGCGGTCCGACCTGCGATCGGTAGGGGCCGGCAGGCCGGTTCGGTGTGAGCGCTGTCGCCGGCCGCGGCGCACTCTGAGAGCCTCTCCGGCCGGAGAGGCTGATACAGGCCCTTGTTAAGACAATTGGTATGGTCGGAGCTGCGCGCTTTACCCCCCAGCCCGGGGGTAAGGCGCGGTATGGCAGGCGCAGCCGTGTGCGACGCTGGTTGGCTCCGCAAGGCGAAATCTTCCTTCTCTTGTCCCTTTGGGAGCGACACCATCTCCCGGGACAAAAGTCGTCTCTTAAAGTGGGGGGAGAAGCGCGTTAGGAAGTGCCGCTCCTGGGGCTCATTCTGGTCGAGCGTCCGCGCACCCTCATAGTCCCCGTATTCGGCAGCGTCCGCGCCTAACCCCCCACCGGCAGGCCTTCTCTGTATGGAACTAGAGCGAAGCGGCCTCACCGGTATCCGGCAATGACGTTCGCGATAGGCTCGCATTGCCACTTCCCGGCTGATCGGGGTCTGACATCGGATGGCTAGCTAGCGAGTGTAAAGCGGCCGGGGGGAGAAGCGCGGCTAGCGCTACCCGGGCGGAAATGACTTGGTTTTCCTGCGAATTCAGAGTGACACGAAATTCCGCTCTCGGCCGGCAACCGTCTGAGAACATAGCAGAATTATGGCTTCTGCCCAGGTAGTGCTAGCTGGTGTACACTTGGTCACTGCAGCTGCAGCGAGATGCCGGACCGGCCGACGAAGTTCGATCGTTACTGGGATTTTCTAATGAGCACGTGGATTGCCGCTGCTGTGGTCGAGGTTGTCGCTTAGGACAAGCTTCCGGAGACACGCGGTGCGATTGGCGGACGTGATGGGTGCAATATTAGGCCACGTTCATCAACCATGACACGGGCATCGGGGTAAGCGGCGAGCGCCGCATCCAGAGCCTGCACGAAGCGAGGGCGGAAATGCCTCACTTCCTTGAAGCCGGCGCCAAACTGCTGGTGTACAGCGGCCCACCGAATGGGAGTCTGCCGTTCCAGGTTGTGCAACCGCCAAGCTAGCCAGACATAGATATCGAGAGATAGGGATCGGTCGCGCAACTGGCGGATGGCCGTCTCCAGGAGTGGGACGGGGTGGTCGCGTAGGGCGTCAAAAAACGTTTGATCGAGCACGACCCGATCTTCCCAAAGCTTGCCTTGATCGTCGCCCGAGCTCATGTCGTGAAGCTGCAGACCAGAATTGACGATGCGACCGGCCGACCACGCCGACGATCCCCGCTCTTCTTCCCAAAAAAATTTCAGGCTGCATGCGCTTATTCTAGTGGCCTGCTCACGCATTGCCTTGGCGGTTTCGCCACCCCATGCGATTCCCATGCGCCCCATCCAGTCGCGCATGCTGCGGCCGAGTTCTACTTCGCGGCTGCCGGTGCGGACTGCAGCCGTCTGCAGGTAAAGCAGGATCATTCGGGCGCGGGCGCCGAACGGCACGCCCCACAGCTTCGTCTGGCCGTTGACTTTCATGCGGCCGGGCTCGACTAGAAGAGTAACGCGGTGACCGTGTTTCTCCCAAGGGGCATCGTCGGCCAGACGCTTGTGTGGCAGCGAGGTCAGGCAGAACCCGGTATATGAGATGCCGATAGAACGGCTTTCATCTGCCAGCACCTCGGCTGCAATGTCGACCAGCGGACGGCGCTCTGGCTCGACCATCCTGCTTGCCGCTTCTCTGCCGTGTAGCAGCACCAGATGGTGAATGTTGTCGCCCATCGCCACGGACTCGTTCCCGTCCTCAGCATCATGGGCAAACTGCACTTTCTGAAACAGCCTCGTCAACTGGGGGGAGAAGCGCGGGGTCTAGTAGAGAAGTATTTGACTCTATCTAGTAGAGTCTGCGGCTTAACCCCCCAGGATAACCCCGAGTCTCGCGCCTTTTCCCCCCGCTTGGCGCGCTTCGCCCCTGTGGATAAGGCGCGTACCCTGTGGAGCGCTTCTCCCCCCGGTACTGCCACGAATCGAGGCCTCGTGACGGAGCTAGTGCGGCGTGTCGCTCCGATTCGCCTACCTATTGATCCGGTCTGGGAGATTTTGAATCAGGCGGCGTAGCGGAAAGTCATGTGCCCGAAGAAGCTGCGGACGCGGTCGGGCAGCTTCGACAGCCTGCGCCTGTGCCCGACGACGGCGCGCTTGAGTTGCGCC
>NZ_JCACHA010000426.1:0-2418 GCF_059503625.1 Skermanella sp. | reverse complement strand
GATGGACGGCCGGTTCCGTCAATAACTAAATTCACTTGAGTTATTATAGTCAGGGTGAGACTCTCGAGCAGCCCTGTCGATCAAGCTTTCCGAGGGACAATGCGGATTCCAAAGGCGTCGTCGGCCTCTTCCCAGGCGACCACCGGCAATGCCGCGATCGGGAGCAACCCCGAGCGCAACCGGACCCATAACCGCCGCGTCGTGCTGGAGACGGTCTGGTTGCACGGTCCCATCGGCAGGGCCGAGATCGCCCGCATGGCCCATCTGACGGCCCAGGCCGTTTCCAACATCGTCGACGAACTGGCGGCCGACGGGCTGCTGATCCGCCAGGGCCGGCGCAAGGCGGGGCGGGGACAGCCGCCGGTCCAGTTCGCCGTCAATCCGGACGGCGGCGCCACCGTCGGGGTCGAACTGGCCGCCGACGGCCTCGTCACCGTGCTGGTCGATCTGGCCGGCCAGTTGCGGGCGCAGCGCCGGATCAAGCTGACCGACACCGCCCCCGACAGCCTCGTTCCCCTGGTCGCGGCGGAGGTCGCGCGCATCCGCGAGACACCGGACGGCGGCACCGCCCAGGTGCTTGGCGTCGGCGTGGTCATGCCGGGTCCGTTCGAGATCGAAGGCCTGTCGTCCGTCGGCCCCACCACCCTGCCCGGCTGGAGCGGCATCGACGCGGCCGCCGTGCTGACCGCCGCGACCGGCCTGCCGGTCGTGGTCGAGAACGACGCGACCGCCGCCGCCGTGGGCGAGCGGCTGCACGGCGCCGGCAAGTCGCTGCGCGACTTCTGCCTGGTCTATTTCGGCGTCGGCGTCGGCCTTGGCATCGTCAGCGAGGGCCGGCCGTTCCGGGGCGCTTTCGGCAATGCCGGAGAAGTCGGCCATGTCATGGTCGTCCCCGACGGCCTGCCCTGCCCCTGCGGCAACCGGGGCTGCCTGGAACGCTACGCCTCCCTCCACGCGCTTGACGAAAGGCTGGCGGCGTCCGGCCTCGATGCCGGCCGGCGCGCCGATCTGGACGCGCTGGTCAGATCAGGTCATCCGGAACTGACGGCCTGGACCCGCGACGCCGCCGCGAAGCTGGCGCCGATGATCGCGATGCTGGAGAACCTGTTCGATCCGGAAAGCATCATCCTTGGCGGCTCCCTGCCGGTGGCGCTGCTCGACGCGCTGATCGAGGCGATGCACCCGCTGCCGATCTCCGTCGCCAGCCGCCGCCGGCGCAGCCTGCCGCGCGTCCTGGCCGGAGCGACGGGGCGGCTGACCGCAGCCCTGGGCGCCGCCGCCCTGCCCCTGCTGGAAACCTTGGCGCCGCGCCTGGACCGCGCGCGGTTTTCTGAAACCGAAGTCCCGCCTGCCATCGCGGAGAAGGAAGACACGCTTGCCGACTGATCTGGTACCGACCGATCTTGAGAATCTGCACCGGGCACTGGAGCGGCTGGGCTCCGTCCTGACCGTGATGAACACCGGCGCCCACCCCGACGACGAGGCCAGCGGCCTTCTCGCGGCACTGCGCTTCGGCTACGGCATGCGGGTCGTGATCGCCTGCTCGACGCGCGGCGAAGGCGGACAGAACGCTTTGGGACCCGAACGCGGTGCCGCTCTTGCCGTGCTCCGGACGCGGGAGATGGAAGCGGCGGCACGGGTGCTGGATGCCGATATCGCGTGGCTCGGCATGGGGCCGGGAGATCCCGTCCATGATTTCGGCTTCTCCAAGAACGCGGAGGACACCCTGGCGCGCTGGGGCGAGGACCGGATCGTCGACCGTCTGGTCAAGGCATACCGGCGGGATCGGCCCGATATCGTGATAACGACGTTCCTGGACGTCCCCGGTCAGCACGGGCATCACCGGGCGATGACGAGGGCCGCGGAAACCGCCGTAGCACTTGCCGCCGATCCCACGTACCGGACGGAGGGATCGGAGCCCTGGCAGGTCGCCCGGCTCTATGTCCCGGCATGGTCGGGTGCCAGCTACGCCTATGACGACGAGGTTCCGCCGCCGTCCGCCAGCGTGGTGGTCGAAGCGCCGGGAGCCGATACCGTCACGGGAGCGGCGTTCGACCAGATCGGCGAGTGGTCGCGCGCCTGTCATCGCTCCCAGGGGATGGGCGTCTGCCTGGACCGGCCTGAGACGGCTTGGCCCCTGCACTGCCGCATCGGCGGGATGCCCGGAATGACCGACATCCGCGACGGACTGCCGGCGGACCTTGGCGCGCTCGCGGGTCTGGAAGCGGCGCAGGAAGCAGTAAAGCGCTGCCGTGCCGCTTTCCCCGACGTGGCGGCGATCCGTTCTTCCGCAATCGAAGCCGCCGGTCATGTGGAAGCCACGCTGCTGACTTGTCCACCGGAACTGCGCGGACGAACTGCACATCGGCTGGAACGCAAGCTTCGTGAGTTGGATGCCGTCATCGCTATTTCCTCCGG
>NZ_JCACHA010000425.1:0-2423 GCF_059503625.1 Skermanella sp. | reverse complement strand
GCGCAGCCCAGCCTCGTAGGCCTTCCAGTTCGTCACCTTGTAGCGGGCTCTCGGGATGTGGTGGCGGCGGTCGGCATTGTACTTGTGCGGCATGCTCAGACGAGAAGATCAGGAAGGGGCGCTCCTTCTATCCAATGTCAGCCGCCCGGGCAACCGCCGCATCCGTGCACCAAACCAGCTTGCACCCCCAATCTCACGACGCTCTCACATACCCCTTTGACGACGAAGTGAAGACATTGATGTCGGTTGAGAATATTCCTAAAAATTCTCTAATGGAGTTATCAACAATATCACAGCATTAAGTGTGACTTAGCCCACATAAAGATTTTGATTTCTTGGATATCATAAGAATTAGTCGGAACCGATGCCATTACACGGCTTTAGCGTGATCGGTTTTGACGATAAGAGGTCCACAAACTCAACTTCCGCGCTGAAAAGGGAGTCCGACGATGACTGATCTTGATGTTAAGTCCCTAAAACTTGCCGCGCCGATGACTTCGACTATATCAGAATTGACCGACGAACAAATCGATATGGCTTCTGGTGCCGGTGTAAGACAGATCTGGGCAGAGGTCAAAAATACCGCATCGGATGTTTGGGACGCTTTCGTAGGATAATCCAAGCTCAACGAAGCTAACAGGGTGCGGAGCTGACGGCTCCGCACCTTTTCTTGTTTCTGGCATTCAGGCACGGACGGTTCGTCATGTTCCGCGGGGTACCAGGGGCGACGCATGAAATGGGCTGTTGAGATTTGACGGTGTTAACAGGGCGTTACGGTTCTCCCTTCATCAACGAAGGGAGAATGGCGATGTCCGTCGAGAAACTGGTCGAGCACTTTTCCGCGCTCGAGGATCCGCGGTGTTCTGGAAAGGTCGATCATCGGCTGATCGACATCCTGGTCATCGCGGTGTGTGCGGTGATCGCGTGCGCCGAGAGCTGGAATGACATTGCGCTCTATGGCCGCAACAAGCTGGGCTGCCTGAGGTCTTTTCTGACGCTGGCCAACGGCATTCCCTCGAGGGTTCTGTTGCAAAGTTCTGGCTGAGACAAAATTATCGTGAGCTTGGGCCATTTTCAGGCAGCAACGTCGAACAGCGAGTTGACGAAGGCAGCTTGGGCAACAATGTCGTTGCCCCCAATCCCCTGCACCTGTCCTTTCCTCATCATCGCCAGAGTTTCATACCCAACCAGGGTGCACCAAGCCGTTCGGAACCTCTTGAAACCGAGTCCGGATCTGACCAGCCGCTTTATTCGTCGGTGATCTTGTTCCACGATGTTATTGAGATACTTGACTTGCCGCAGTTTGGAGAAGCGCCAGAGCTGCTTGTCCTTCTTGATGTCGGCCACCGCCTTAGAATCTGTACGCGAATTAAACCTCTTGTGTTTGCTGGGTTTGGAGTGAGGCGAGCCGCCGTGAGATGATTGAGATCATGGCGATCCAGACATGAGCGGCGAAGAGGTCGGACTTTCGATCAAAGACGGTGTTGAGGCGTCGGTAGCGGGACAGCCAGGCGAACAGACGCTCGACCACCCACCTGATTCCAACGGGAAGAAACTGGCCGTCGCGGGTTCCGCCAGGCGAGACCGAGACATGAATGTCATGGTCGAGAGTGGCCTGGGCGAAGGGCATGCCCTTGTAGCCACTGTCACCCAGCAGATCGCCCTGGAAACCCAGTTCCGCCAGCCGGGGCAGCATCGGCGTGGCGCCGGCACGATCGTCGGTGTTGGCCGGCGCCAGCTCAAGATCGAGCAGCGAGCCATGCTTGTCGCAGACGGCACTCAGCTTGATGCCTTTGATCAGCTTGCCGCCATCGATGCCGCGCATCCAGCAGGTCGGTGCCGAGCGCAGCGAGCGGCTGTCCATGACGACGGCGGACGGCAGAGCCTCGTCGCCGCAGGCAACGCGCCAGTCGAACGCCAGGCGCTGCCCGAGCCGGCGCCACAGCCCCAGCCGGGTCCAGCGGGCAAACGCGCTGTGCAGGGTAGTGAACGGGATACCGGACAGGAAGCCGGCGATGCGCCACTGCATGCCGCCGAAGGTCAGCATCCAGATCAGCCCCAGCAGGCGCCGCCGCAGCTCGGGATCCGGTTTGCGACCGCGGCGATGAACCCCGACACGCTCCGCCTCCATCGCCGCCAGTTCGGCTTCCGTGGCGAAGATGAACACCTCGATGTCGGCGAGCGCGTCCCATGCGTCGCGCTGACGGGAACGGGAGATGTGGCGAGCAGAAAGCGAAACCATATCAGGAGAACCGGAAGAGTGGGGGACCGTCAGATATGGTGATCGGCAGCCCTCATGCCTCCCCCCCGCGCGGCCCAGCTGACCGCGCGACATTCCGATAGGCCGTCAATTTGCGTACAGGTTCTAAGCTGGACTTTGCACGTTTCGTGAGATTGGCAGACCTTAGGCATTGATCCAGAAG
>NZ_JCACHA010000424.1:0-2423 GCF_059503625.1 Skermanella sp. | reverse complement strand
AAGATTGCCAGGATCGCGGCCACGGTGAGCACCAGAGCGGGGACGTTGATCGACGACCAGACCGGTACATCCACCGACAGGGCGTAGCCCTCCCACACCTCGACCTGGCGGAACAGGACGTGCAGAGCAAACCAGACGGCCAGGTTCATGATCACGCCGACCACCGCCGCCGTGATGGCGGACAAGGCCCCCGTCATCGCCTTGTTGTTGCGCAGCGTCTCGATGAACGGCGCACCGAGGAAGATGAACAGGAAGCACGGCACGAACGTGACCCAGGTGGTCAGGATCGCGGCCAGCGTGGCGGCCATCATGGGATCGAGCGCCCCGGCTTCACGGTACGCGCCCATGAAACCCACGAACTGCACCACCATGATCAGCGGCCCCGGCGTCGTTTCCGCCATGCCGAGGCCGTCCAGCATTTCGCCTGCCTGAAGCCAGCCATAGTGCTGCACGGCTTCCTGGGCGACATAGGCGAGGACGGCATAGGCTCCGCCGAACGTCACCACCGCCATTTTACTGAAGAAGAAAGCAATCTGGGTGAAGACGTTATCAGGCCCCGCCAGCAGGAACAGCAGGGCGATCGGCCCAAGCCAGAGCAGTAGTAGAATACTAGAAATCCGCAGCGACCAGGCGAGATTGGGACGGGCGTGGAGGGGCGTTTCCTCGCCCAGCAGGGAGTCTTTATCCGCCAGCGTCGGCCCTTTGCTCTTGCCGTGCCCGCCGCCGACCTGGAACAGCGGCGACCCGGCCCGGCCACCGATGAAGCCGATCAGGCCCGCCGTCAGAACGATCACGGGAAACGCCACGTCGAAGAAGAAGATGGCGATGAAGGCCGCCACGGCGATGCCGATCATCACCGGGTTTTTGAGCGCCCGGCTGCCGATCCGCACCACTGCCTGAACCACCACCGCCAGCACGGCGGCTTTCAGTCCGAAGAACAGACCCTCGACCAAGCCGACATTGCCGAAGGCGGCATAGATGTAGCTGAGGATCAGAATGGAGAGAAAGCCCGGCAGGACGAACAGGCTACCCGCGACCAAGCCGCCTTTGGTCTTGTGCAGCAGCCAGCCGATATAGACAGCGAGCTGCTGCGCCTCCGGCCCCGGCAGCAGCATGCAGTAGTTCAGGGCGTGGAGAAACCGGCTCTCACCGATCCACCGCTTTTCCTCAACCAGGATGCGGTGCATCACGGCAATTTGTCCGGCAGGGCCGCCGAAGCTCAGCGCCGCGATGCGCAGCCACACCTTGAAGGCTTCGCTAAACGGGATGCCGTGCCCTGTCTCAGCGGCAGACTTACCTGTCTCAGTGTGGTTGAAAACATCCTGCATGTCACGCTCCCGGCTTCCTGGACGGCCAATTATGCGTTTCGTCGGTCGCGTCCCGGCACCACCGATAGAAGGCGTCGTAGAGCGTTAGCCCGGCCTCAAGCTGCGCCAGATCGTCCGTGTACATGCGGGAAAGCCCCAGCGAGGCGGCCAGCAGTCCGGCCGCTTCCGGCGCGAGGGCAAGGTTGGCGGTGTCCGCGCCGCGAACGATGGCGGCTAGGCGGAGCAGCGCTTCGGTTCTAAGGCCGAACTCCTCCACCATAATGTCGAAGGTGCACAGGCCGTCGCGGTGGCTCCAGAACACATCCTCGATGTCGAAGGGCGCAGCGTTGAAGCGCTCCCCGACCGCTTGCACCTCCGCAGGCGTCACGAACAGGAAGACCGCCGCCGGATCGACAAACCGGCGGATCAGCCAGGGGCAGGCAATGCGGTCGATTTTAGGGCGGCCTCGTGTCACCCATACCGTGCGGCCTTGCGGATCGCGGCTCGGCATCCTGGCTGTAGGAACGGCGGGAAGCTCGGCCCTGGCCCATGCCTGGAAGCCACCTTCCAGCACGTCCGAGGGCACCCCTTCATGACGCAGCCAGGCGGCAACACCGTGACTCAACTTCTGGCCCTTCTGGCAGATGACAATGGGGGAACGCCCTTGGAACCGTCCGGCCCATGCGGTCACGTCAGTGTGGGGGTGACGCACGGAGCCAGGGATCAGGCGGGAGTCGGCGGCGAAATCCTCGTCCGTGCGAACGTCGATCAGGGCAGGACACTTCGGTGTTCCGATCAGTCGAGCGAGTTTATCAAAGGAGATGGTCGTCAAAGAAGACATGGCGCGTCCTTCCGGGTATCGGGGTTGGGACACGATGCTTCGGCATGTCGCCTCGTGGGGAGATCGCATTCCCCATAAGATGTTTAATTACAAACGCTCGCCGCCTCTGTCAAGCGAATGGCCCTTTTACAAGCGTATATTGTTCGATTGGTACAAGAATGCCGAAGTCAGAGAGATCAGCGCATCGCCCACTCAATCCAGCCATAAACTTCCTGGCACAGCATCCGGCGCCCTTCCTCGTCCTCACCCGACTGCACCGCCACACGGAACCAAGG
>NZ_JCACHA010000423.1:0-2426 GCF_059503625.1 Skermanella sp. | reverse complement strand
GTGCCGGACAATCTTTGGCATAAGTGCCCCAACTGCGAGGCGATGATCTTCCACCGCGACATGGAAGACAACCTGCGCGTCTGCCAGCACTGCGGCTTCCATATGCGCCTGGATGCCGACAGCCGGCTGAAGATGCTGTTCGACGAGGACGAGTTCCAGGTCATCGAACTGCCCAAGGTGCCGGTCGATCCGCTGAAGTTCCGTGACCAGAAGCGCTACAGCGACCGCCTGAAGGAAGCCCAGACCAAGACCGGCAAGAACGATGCGATCCGCGTCGCCCACGGCAAGATGGGCGGCATGCAGACGGTTATCGCCGCGTTCGACTTCGGTTTCATGGGCGGTTCCATGGGCATCGCGGTGGGCGAGGGGCTGCTGGCCGCAGCGAGGCTCGCCGTGCTTCAGGAAGCGCCGCTGATCGTGGTGCCGTCTTCCGGCGGCGCCCGCATGCAGGAAGGCATCCTGTCGCTGATGCAGATGCCGCGCAGCACGATAGCCGTGCAGATGGTGAAGGAAGCGGGTCTGCCCTACATCGTCGTCCTGACCGATCCGACCACGGGCGGCGTCACGGCCTCCTTCGCGATGCTGGGCGACCTGCATATCGCGGAGAAGGGCGCCCAGATCGGCTTCGCCGGTGCCCGCGTGATCGAGGACACCATCCGCGAGACCCTGCCGGAAGGCTTCCAGCGCTCCGAATACCTGATGGAGCACGGTATGGTGGACATGGTCATCCACCGCAAGGACCTGCGCGCAACGCTGATCCGGGTGCTCGACCTGCTGGGCCGGCCGAACCCGTCCGCCGAGATCGTGACCCTGCCGACCGCCGAGCCGGAAACCGTGGCGCCACCGTCCGAGGCCGACCTGATCGACCCGGATGCGGACGAGACTGTCACCCCGACTTCCGCACAGACACAAAGCGGTGAAACCCTTGAGCCTGCCGGCGACCGTCCCGACCGCTGACCGTGCCGATCCGGTCCTGGACCGGCTGAAACACCTTCATCCCAAGGTCATCGATCTTTCCCTTGGCCGTACCTTCCGGATGCTGGAAGCCGTCGGCAGCCCGCACACCAGGCTGCCGCCGGTCGTCCACGTCGCGGGCACCAACGGCAAGGGATCGACCATCGCTTTCCTGCGCGCCTTCCTGGAGGCGGCGGGCAAGCGCGTCCATGTCTACACCTCTCCCCATCTGGTTCGCTTCCACGAGCGTATCCGCTTGGCGGCTCCTGGAGGTGGCGAGCTGATCGACGACGATTATCTGGCGGAAATCCTGGAAGAGTGCGAGCAGGCGAACCGGGGCGAGCCGATCACGTATTTCGAGATCACGACCGCTGCCGCCATGCTGGCGTTCTCGCGGACGCCCGCCGACGTGGTCCTGCTGGAAACCGGCTTGGGCGGACGCCTGGACAGCACCAACGTGATCGAACGCCCGGCCGTCACCGCCCTGACGCGGATTTCCTACGACCACATGCAGTTCCTGGGCGAGACGCTGACGGCGATCGCGGGAGAGAAGGCCGGCATCATGCGGCCGGGCGTTCCGTCCGTGGTGGCGCCGCAGTCGTCGGCGGAAGTGACCACCGCGTTCCGCGAGCGTGCCGCCGCCATCGGCGCGCCGCTGTTCGAAGCGGGCGACGCATGGCGCTCGTTTGCAAAGGGGGAGGGGTTCCGCTTCGAAAGCCCGTCGCGGAGCGCCGGCCTGCCGCTGCCGGCTCTGCCCGGCGCGCACCAGATCGTCAACGCGGGCGTGGCGCTGGCCTGCCTGGACCATCTGCCGGGCATCGCGGTTTCGGATGAAGCCGTCCGCAGGGGGTTGGCCGAAGTCCGCTGGCCCGGCCGCCTGCAACGGCTGACGCGCGGTCCGCTGGTGGACCGGCTGCCGCCGGGCTGGGATCTGTGGCTGGACGGCGGTCACAACGATTCCGCCGGTGAAGTTCTGGGCGCTCAAGCTGCGCGCTGGAATGAATCGGACGGATTGCCGCTCAAGCTGATCTTCGGGATGCTGGCGACCAAGGAGCCTAAAGACTTCCTTCGCCCGCTGAGCGGTTTCGCCTCGACGCTGCGCGCCGTGGCGATCCCCGGCGAGGAAGCGTCGCTATCGCCCGACGATGCGGCATCCGCCGCGCGGGTAGTCAGGATCGAGGATGCCGAAGCGGCGGAAAACGTCGATACGGCACTGGATGCCCTGATCCGGCGCGATCCAAGCCCGACTCGCGTGATGATCTGCGGCTCGCTTTATCTCGCGGGAGCCGTCCTGGCCCGGAATGGCTGATGCCTCCGGGCCATGGCGCGACAACTATGTCCCGATCTTACAGGACCGATTCGACCCACTGAAACAGCGCGCCCTTCGGCAGGGCGCCGATCTTGGTGGCCGCGACCTTGCCGTCCTTGAACAGCATCAGCGTGGGAATGCCACGAACGCCGAACTGGCCGGG
>NZ_JCACHA010000422.1:0-2431 GCF_059503625.1 Skermanella sp. | reverse complement strand
GGCGCCCTTGTGGGCACGCAGGACGACCAGCCCGGTCGAGGAAAGCTGCTTCAGCGCTTCGCGGACGGGCGTGCGGGAGACGCCGAACCGGTCGGCCAGCTCCTGTTCGTCCAGCCGGACGCCGGGGAAGACCCGGCCGCTCATGATGTCGTCGGCAATCGCTTCGCGGATCTCGTCCGCCCGCGTGCGCCGTAGTTCGATCCGCTGCTCACTCACCCTGACGCATACTCCAGGTCCTTGAAGGGCCGCCCATAATTTGGGCATGGATGCAACGCTTTGCCAGCGCCGCAGGGCCGCGGCACCCGCTTGCACGCCGCATTCCAGCTACATCCATGCCAATGGCATGCCGGTTGCTGAGGTATATCCGGCTACACCAGGGAGGGACTATGCCAGATAGCACTTTCGATGCCGTAAAACATGTGGAGCACATGGCTGCGGTCCTTGGTCTCGCCATCGATCCGGCCTACATGCCCGGGATCGCCGGCAACATGGCCCGCACGGCGGAAATCGCCCGGCTCGTGACCGATTTTCCCCTGCCGGACGACACGGAAATCGCTCCGACCTTCCATCCGGGGAGCGAAGGCGCATGATCGGCCGGTCGAGCACGGCGCTGGAGACGGCGGCGGCGGTCCGGAGCGGTGCCGTCAGCGCCGTGGACGTGACCCGGGCGGCGCTGTCCCGGATCGCGGCGGACGATCCCCGACTCGGCGCCTTCACGGCGTTGACGTCCGACCGCGCCCTGGCGCAGGCGGCCAAGGTCGATGCGGCGGTGGCGGGAGGCGGCGATCCGGGACCGCTGGCCGGCGTGCCCTTCGCGGTCAAGAACCTGTTCGACATCGCCGGGGTGGCGACCCTTGCCGGATCGAAGATCAACGCCGGTCATCCGCCGGCCTCCTCCGACGCCGTGCTGATCCGGCGCCTTGTCAAGGCGGGGGCCGTGCTGGTCGGCGCGCTCAACATGGGGGAATACGCCTACGACTTCACGGGAGAGAACTGCCACTACGGCCCGTCACGCAACCCGCACGATCCCTCCCGCATGTCGGGCGGCTCGTCCGGCGGATCGGGCACGGCGGCGGCGGCCGGGTTCGTTCCGCTGACGCTGGGGTCCGATACCAACGGTTCGATCCGGGTGCCGTCGTCCTTCTGCGGGCTGTTCGGCCTCAAGCCGACCTTCGGCCGCCTCAGCCGGGAAGGGACCTTTCCGTTCTGCTTCAGCCTGGACCACCTGGGGCCGCTGGCCCGATCCGCCGCCGATCTGGCGGCCGCCTACGATGCGATGCTGGACCCCGCCGGCAAGGCCGAGCCGACAATGCCCGGCCTCGGACAGGGCGCCGACGGCCTGCGGATCGCCGTCGCCGGCGGCTACTTCGCCAAGGGCGCCCTGCCGGAAGCCTTCGAGGCGGTGGCGGCTGTGGCCGCAAGTCTGGGCGCCAGGGAAACGGTGACGATCCCCGAAGCGGCGCGCGCCCGTGCCGCCGCCTATGTCATCACCACGGCGGAGGGCGGCAACCTTCATCTGGAGCGATTGAGGACGCGCGCGGCGGACTTCGACCCCGCCACCCGCGACCGCCTGCTGGCCGGCGTCATGGTGCCTTCGTCCTGGTATCTCCAGGCGCAGCGCTTCCGGCGCTGGTACCATGACCGGGTGATGGAGCTGTTCGCGAACGTCGATATCGTCCTGGCTCCCGCCACTCCCTGCACCGCACCGCCGATCGGGCAGGAGACCATGGTGCTGGACGGCGTGGAGATGCTGGTCAGGCCCAATATCGGCATCTTCACCCAGCCCTTGTCGCTGATCGGGCTTCCCATCGCGGCCGTCCCGGTCCAGCGTCCCGGCGGGCTCCCCATCGGCGTCCAGGTGATCGCGGCGCCCGGCCGGGAAGACCTGGTCCTGCGGGTCGCCGCCCAATTGGAACTGTCGGGTGTCTGTGCGGCTCCGGTCCCGAACTGAAGGAAAGACACCGATATGGAAATCAACGATCCCGAGACGCTGGCGGAGGTCGCCGCCGCCTTCGCCCGGTACGAAACCGCCCTGGTGACCAACGATGTCCCCGTCCTGGACGAGCTGTTCTGGGACAGTCCCCATACCCTGCGCTTCGGTGTCGGGGAGAACCTCTACGGCTACGCGGAGATCCGGGAGTTCCGCGCCGCCCGCCCGTCGGCCGGGCTGGCGCGGGAGATCTTCAACACCGTCATCACCACCTATGGCCGCGACTTCGCGACCGCCAATACCGAGTTCCGCCGGGAGGGAAGCGCTAAGACGGGGCGGCAGAGCCAGACCTGGATGCGGACGCCGGACGGCTGGCGGGTGGTCTCCGCCCATGTGAGCCTGCTGGGATAGGCATCCGCCCCAGTCCTTTTAGGCCGGATACTGTTCGATAGCATTTGCCTCGACCCGTGTTCCAGGGTGACGCTCGTCGTAGACGCGGCC
>NZ_JCACHA010000421.1:0-2436 GCF_059503625.1 Skermanella sp. | reverse complement strand
GCTTTGAAAGCTCAGATCCCGAAACCGCCACCTACATTGATGGTCTCGCCGTTGATGTAGCCCGCGGACGGTCCGGCAACGAAGCAGATGGTTGCCGCTACTTCTTCAAGGGTCGCAATGCGGCGGATCGGATGCATGTCAAGGATGGCCTCTCGGTCCGGAAGCTCGTCGGCAACGTCCGAAGCCATGTCCGTCGGCATGATACCGGGCTGAACGACGTTGACCGTGATGTTGCGGGGACCGAGGTCCCGTGCGATGCCCTTCGCATATCCGGCGAGCGCCCACTTCGTTCCGGCATAATCGGCAACACCCGGGAATGGTACGCACGACCCGAGGAGGGAGCCGATGAAGACGATCCGGCCGCCGTTGCTCAGTCTCGGCGCTGCGGCACGGGTGTTGGCAATCGTGCCCATGACGTTGACTTGCCATTGCCGGTTGTATTTGTCTCCATCGAGCGATGGATCGCCCACCAGATGACCTTGAATGGCGATGCCGGCGTTGTTCACGAGTATGTCGAGCTTGCCGAATTCGCCGATCACGGCATCGATCAGAGGTCTGGCGGAGGAAAGGTCGGCCTGATCTCTCCTGATCGCGACCGCCTACTGCGAGCGGTACCTGGATTACCTTCCGGTCGCGCTTGAACTGCCTACAGCGCGGGAAGTGGCTGCGCGCACATGCTCTACAGCGCGATCGATCTCAATACACGGTATCCCGATCATACCGGGGGTCCTGGCAGGCTCGGATGAAGCGGAACCTGGCGGCAGGCGCTGATCGACGCGCGTGCGGCTGGTGAATCGCACCTTCGGAAGCGCTTCGAACGGGCAAAGGCGGAGGGCGACTTACCGGAGGCGGCCAAACCTGATGTCCTCGCGGCATTCCTGATGGCAGTCCTTCACGGCATGGCGGTGCAGGCTAAAGCCGGATTTAATCCCGACATGCTCAAGGCTGTCGCCGAACAAGCGCTCTCCGCTTGGCCTGCTGGCAAGTCCACCGTGTCCTCCCGCGAAAGCAGGTAGCGTGGCGGGGTAGGGGAGGCGGCGAGGTTCTCCATGTTGACGGACTCGTGTTGCATGCTTCAGCGCGTCGCACCCATGACGATCCTGTCGTCGATGCAGGGCCGCCTACCGGGCATGCCCGTCATTTTTCCTATCGCGCCAACTGGCCGAGCATCGGCGCGTTCATGAATACAGGCCGTTGCCGGAGCGTCCGGCTTGACATCCAGGGTGCTCTGGCCTGAGCCGCCTTGGTCGTGGCAGCGACATTTATGGCCATGAGGACATTCCACCCATCGGAGTTCGCATTCACCCTGCTGTTTCTCCAAGTCGGCTGGCAAGGTTTTGGAAAGAGCCAGCCGACCGACATATTCGCATCTGCGCCTCTTCGGTGAAGAACCCGGTTTGATCCGCCTGCTGGAGCAGATATGGCGCCCGCAGCACCTGCGCCCGCAAATTGCCGGCGATCGGCCTGCGAGCGATGCGCGGCCGGGTCGCGCACTCCTGGAATCTCAGGGCTGACCGCCGCATCTCGCGATGGACGACATCGATCGGTACTCATGCCCAGGCGATCGCTTCGGCGGGTCGGCGGCTGTCTCCTTCCGGGCAGGCATCTTCTTTCCGCCTTGCTATCCGGCAGGATCGCCGATCCTCCGCCGCCCGCCAGGGTGACTGCCAAAGGGCTCGATCTCGATCGGTCACTCCGGAGCCTGTACGGCAAGGCTTGAGCTCGGCTTGCGAGCCCATCCGGTGCGAGCCCATCCGGTAGGACTGAAGAACCTTCGCCGACACCGGCGCCGTGCTGTGGTTCTTCCGCACCGAGGCGCCGGGTACCGTGCTCTTCCGGCAAAACGGGGTGTTCCGCTGAAGAAAAGGATGCTTGTCCGGCAGCCGAATCGTCAATCTCGGATCGGCTTTCCTGTGGTTCCACTATAGCCGGGTTGGAGTGAACCGGGTCTTCGGCCTCAGGGCCGGAGCCGGTACGGGATGCTGCCCGTTGTGCCACTGTCCGCAGCGTCTCGAGTTCGCGCTCACGGCGCGCGGCATGGCGCTGCCTGGCTTCCCGATCGAACCTCTCCCGCATCCTTACCGTTTCCAGCTTCAGCTTGAGGGACTGAAGCTTTGCGAGCCGTTCCCGCCGTTCGGCCATTGCCAGCTTGATGGGTTCGTAGAAATCGGCGACTTCCGGCAGCCGCCTGTAGGCGAAGCGCTCCCAGACAATGCGGAAGGCCTTGACGAAGAGGTCTTTTGGCCATGATGCCAAAATTTCGACGTCCATCTCGAGGGCGATCCCGTCCGGCAGGTCGAAACCGCGCCGGGTGGCGAGCGCCTGGAGTGCTTCGACGACCTCGACCGGCTGGCCGGGAGCCAGTGCGGCAGTTGCTTGCGCGATTGCTGCCGGCAGCTGCGATTCGAGATCTTCCAGCCGTTCAGGAAGAAAGAT
>NZ_JCACHA010000420.1:0-2439 GCF_059503625.1 Skermanella sp. | reverse complement strand
GGATCCCCGATGCTTACGGACAGTAATCGTCACGACAGACCCTCATGGAAAAAGCTGATCGCAGTCAGAACGACCAGAAAACCCGACCAGACAGCCACTTGCACAACTGGAACGACCGCCGTGAGTACGATGGCGATCAGGATCGAGTTCACCACATTCGCGGTAAATACCAGCGGAAGCTGGCGGACTACCAGCGACACCTGTTCGCTCCGGATATCGGCACATGTCGATGCCGGATTATCCGCCCCGACCCGGACCCTCATTTTCTATCCTGACGTCTCCATCCGCAGGAATGATACAGTATCGAATTGATGCCGTGAATTTACCTTTTACATGCGGAGAGAGTTTACGGAACAAAGTGGAATCCTCCGGCGCCTGCAAATTTTGGCCTAAGGTGCACTATTCCAGGATTGTCTTTCCAGCCATCATGCGATCGGTCGTTTCGACTCGACGAAGGTTCGATCCTTTATCGATATTGGTTTCAGACGGAATGGTCTATTTGTGCGCCCGGCTCAGGAGAGCCGGCATCCTCATCAAGGACAGCAGTCCCGCAGAGGCCTTAGCCGACGGGCGTTGTGCCACATAGGAGTTACCCATCGCGAGTGACTTAATACCAGTGGAGGGTGGCGGGTTGTATTATATCTGGTAGCTTCCCGCTGGTTTTTATGACCCGGCGCAGGAGAGATTCCAGCCGTGACAGCTTGAGACGATCTTCAATGAAGCTGTGTATCAATCATATCTGCCATATCTGCGGGCGAAGCCGATAAACTAAAACGCCTTATGAATGTTTTGTTGAATGTTGATTGGAAACTGCCGCTCCTCCGGCTGGGTTTGTTGAAGAAAGCGGCTGCCGGTGACTTCCGTATGAATGAGGGGACTTTATGAGCTTTGTTGCCAAGGGCATCATGCGCGCGGCCCTTGCCGGTATTGCCGGCATCATGCTCGCGACCTCCGCGCAGGCGCAGGACATCTCGGGAGCCGGCGCCACCTTCCCCTATCCGGTCTATGCCCGCTGGGCGCTGGCATATCAGCAGGAAACCGGCACCAAGATAAACTATCAGGCGATCGGCTCGGGTGGCGGTATCCGCCAGATAAAGGAGCGCACGGTCACCTTCGGCGCCTCCGACAGTCCGCTCAAGCCGGATGACCTCGCCAAGGCCGGTCTGGTCCAGTTTCCCCTGATCATGGGCGGCGTGGTCCCGGTCGTGAACATTGCCGGCATCAAGCCCGGCCAGTTGCACCTGGACGGTCCGACCATGGCCCGCATCTACTTAGGCGAGATCGAGAACTGGGACGACCCGGCAATCAAGGCGCTGAACCCGGATCTGCCGCTCCCCAAGCTGGCGATCGCGCCGATCTACCGGTCGGACGGATCCGGCACGAACTTCCTGTTCACGAACTATCTGAGCAAGGTCAGCCAGAGCTTCCTCGACCAGGTCGGCAGCAATACGTCGGTCCAGTGGCCAGCCGGTCTGGGTGCTCGCGGCAACGAAGGCGTCGCCGCCATGACCACGCGTACGCGCGGCGCCATCGGCTACGTCGAATCCGCCTACGCCAAGCAGAACAAGATGCCCCACGTGATCCTGAAGAACGCCGACGGGAAGTGGGTCGAGCCGGAAACCGAGGCGTTCCAGGCCGCGGCCGCCTCGGCCGACTGGGGCAATGCTCCCGGCTACTACATCATCCTGACCAATCAGGCGGGCGCTGGGAGCTGGCCGATCACCGGCGCCAGCTTCATCCTGATGCATCGTGAGCCGCGCGATCCCGCCGCCGCCGCTTCGGCTTTGAAATTCTTCGACTGGGCCTATAAGAACGGTGCTCCCATGGCGGAACAGCTCGATTACGTGCCGATGCCGCCGAACGTCGTGGAACTGGTTGAGCAGACATGGTCCAAGGACTTTGCCAAGGTCGACGGCGAGGCCCTGTGGAGCGGAAGCAGCCAATAGTCCCGCGCTGGGAACCTATGGTCGGGAACAGATCGCCGGGAACCGAGTAAGTATGACCGATACCGCTCTTCAAGCCCGGAGCCGCGCATCTGGCGGCTCCCAGGGTAAACGCCAGATCGTCATGGACCGGGCGTTTCAATCGGCGACCGCGTTCTTCGCGTTCCTGGTGCTGGTGATCCTCGGCGGCGTCTTCGTCTCGCTGGTGATGGGAGCGCTCCCGGCGCTCAGCACGTTCGGGTTCAGCTTCGCCTATATGCAGGTCTGGAACCCGGTCACCGAGAAGTTCGGCGCGCTGGCTCCGATCTACGGAACCGTCATGACCGCGCTGATCGCGATGGCGGTCGGAATCCCGATCAGTTTCGGCATCGCCGTTTTCCTGACGGAGCTGGCTCCCCCCTGGCTCAAGGGGCCGGTCAGCACCGGCATCGAACTGCTCGCCGGCATCCCCAGCATCATCTACGGCATCTGGGGCCTGTTCGTCTTCGCACCGGTC
>NZ_JCACHA010000419.1:0-2442 GCF_059503625.1 Skermanella sp. | reverse complement strand
GCGTGCCTAGGGAGGATCACCATGCTCGGGCTCGTTGGTATCATTCTGTCGTTGCTGCTCCTCATGTACCTTGCGTACCGGGGCATCAATGTGCTCATCCTCGCCCCACTGCTAGCACTCCTGGCGGTTCTGTTTGCCGGCGATACGCCACTGCTCGGCACCTACACACAGGTCTTCATGACCGCGCTTGGCAAGTACGTTGTCCAGTACTTCCCGCTGTTCCTTCTGGGGGCGATCTTCGGCAAGCTGATGGAGGACAGCGGTTCGGCCCGGGTCATCGCACACTGGATCGTGGAGAAGACCGGCGCCGGGCGGGTGCTCCTGGCGGTGGTTCTGGCCTGCGGGATTTTGACGTATGGCGGGGTGTCCCTCTTCGTCGTCGCCTTCGCGGTTTTTCCGGTCGCCGCCGCGCTGTTCCGCGAGGCCAGCGTGCCGAAGCGCCTGATCCCCGGAGCGATCGCCCTCGGTTCCTTCACCTTCACCATGACGGCTCTTCCCGGAACGCCGGCCATCCAGAACGCGATCCCGGCCCCGTTCTTCGGCACCGATGCCTTCGCCGCACCCGGACTTGGCTTTATCGGCGGCCTAATCATGCTTGGCGGGGGGATGTTCTGGCTCAACTGGCGCGCAGCCGTGGCGCGTCGTGCCGGGGAAAGCTATGGAGTGATTGACCAGGGTGCTGTCGGCGACGGGGAATTTCGTCCCGGCACGGCGGGGGCGGCCTATGTCGGGGAGATGCCGGCCGGCCATCCGCTGCCGAGCTTCACGGTTGCCATCATCCCGATCGTACTTGTGATCGTGTTCAATTACCTGTTCTCTACGTACTTCATCCCGATGCTGGACACGGAATACCTGGCCGAGCCTAAATACGGCTCGACGAACCTGCAGGCCGTGCGCGGCATCTGGGCCATCATCGTTGCTCTGTTCCTGGCGATCCTGGCGCTGATCGCACTGAACTGGAGCACCTTCAAGGATCTGAGGGCGTCGGTGAACGACGGCACGATGGGATCGCTCCTGCCGATCTTCAACACAGCCTCCGAGGTTGGCTATGGCGCTACCATCGCCTCGTTGCCGGCGTTTGCCATGGTTCGTGAAGCTGTCCTGAATATCTCCCCCGGCAATCCGGTGATCTCACTTGCGGTGGCCGTGAACGTCCTGGCGGGCATCACCGGCTCCGCCTCGGGCGGCATGAGCATCGCCCTGCAGACGCTGGGCGAAACCTACCGAAACCTGGCGCAGGAGTTCGGAATCAATCTGGAGCTTATGCACCGGGTTGCCGCCATGGCCTCGGGCGGGTTCGACAGCCTGCCGCATAACGGCGCCGTCATCACGCTGCTGGCGATCTGCGGCCTGACCCACCGCGAGTCCTACGCCGACATCGGGATGGTTTCGGTGGTTGTCCCAACTTTCGCCCTGATCACCGTGATCGTCCTCGGCTCCACCTTCGGCACCTTCTGAACGCGGGGAGAGAAACCATGCTTCACCGCCTGCTGATTGCTGTCCTGCTCACCACCTCACCGGTGATTGCCGCCGAACTCCGCCTTGTCACCGGCGAGCTGCCGCCTTACGCCTTCCACGTGCCGCCGCCGACCGTGGCCGAGGTGGGGGAGCCGATGGGGCTCGTCTACGAGGTCGTCCGTGAGATTGCATGGCGGATTGGCCACTCGGGTACGGTTGAGTTCTGGCCCTGGACCCACGCCCAGGAAATGGCAATGACCCAGCCCGATATAGGCATTCTAGCGCTGACCCGCTCGCCGGAGCGTGAGGAGAAGTACCGCTGGTTGGTCAATGTGGTCACGGATGATCTTGTTCTGGTCGGAGGAGCCGGCGTCGACGTGCATGATCTTGCCGCGGTCAAGGACCGGCCGATCGGCGTGCTGCGGCGGAGCGGGGCCGAAGCGCTGCTGCACGAGCGCGGCTTCAGCCGGATTCAGTCGGCAACCGAGGAGTGGATCAATGCGCAGCGGATGAAGGACCGCCTGATCGACGCCTGGTTGGCGCCGCGGCTGATGGTGCTCTATGCCTACCGCGAGGTGGGCGGCGACGTGTCGACTCTCAGCATCGGCCAGGTCGTGCGCCGGAGCGAGATCTGGCTTGCGGCGTCTAAGGATGTGTCAGACCAGGAGGCCGGGCGGTGGCGTAGCGGCTTCGAACAGCTGCGCGCCGACGGTACCTATGATGCCATCCTGGCCCGGTACGCCCGGCTGCGGCCGGAGCCGGTGCCTGAGGACCGGCGTGCCGCTGAGATCCAGTGGGTTAACTGACGCCGACAGCGGCATGCTTTCCGGTTGAACCGCGAGGTCCGGCCATCAATCTCGTCGGTCTCCGCCTCGCATCCGAAGCGGGCAAGGTCTGCCGTCTGTCGTGGTAAGGAACGCCATTACTGGGACCTTGGTGCAAAAATAACCATGGAGCTGTCGCGGTGGCAGGTGGGTCGGTATA
>NZ_JCACHA010000418.1:0-2444 GCF_059503625.1 Skermanella sp. | reverse complement strand
AGCGGGATGCCGGCATAGGCGCCGCAGCCGGCGGCGGCGGTCACTCCGGGCACGATCTCGAACGGAATGCTGTGCTCGGCCAGCGTCAGGGCTTCCTCGCTTCCCCGTCCGAAGATGAACGGATCGCCGCCCTTCAGCCGGACCACCCGCTTGCCCTCGCGCGCCAGATCGACCAGCAGCAGGTTGATGTCGTGCTGCGGAAGACTGTGGTTCCGCGTCTCCTTGCCGACGAAGATCCGGCGGGCCGACGGCGGGATCAGGTCGAGGATCTCGGACGGTACCAGCCGGTCGTAGACGACGACTTCGGCACCCTGGATCAGGCGCAGGGCCTTTACCGTGAGCAGGTCCGGATTTCCGGGACCGGCCCCCACGAGATGGACGCGAGGCGTGGACATGATCGCGGGAATTCCCGTCGGTTGAAGCAGAGGGGTTTTAAGGTAGGGAAGGGGCGGGCGGACGAACGCCCGCCCCGGAGCCGATGGATCAGTAGACGTCCATCTTGGTGTTGTACGTATTGAACTTGCCGGTCGGCGTAATCAGGCGCTTGTCACGGATCACGTGCTTCAGCGTCCTGGTCTTGTCGTCCACCACGACGATTGCGGATTCCTGGTCCTTGGCGTTCCAGACCGAGAACCACACCTCGTCGCCGCCCTTGTTGTACTCGCCCTGGACGACGCGGCGGGCGCCTTCCTTGATCCCGGACCACTCGGCGATCGGCAGCACGGTGTAGCCCTTGGCGAGGTCCTTGATGTCGAACACGGCCACCGAAGCGCGCATGTCTTCGTCCGGGTTCAGCGGAGTATCGACCCAAAGGTTGGTCGACTTCGGGTGGGTCTTGATGAACAGCGACCCGCCGCCCTGGCCGCGCACGCTGTCGACGATCTTCCACGCCTGAGCCGGATGCTTTTCCGGATCGGTGCCGATGAAGGAGATCGTGTCGTCGCCCAGGTGGCTGGTCGCCCAGACCGGACCGAACTTGGGATGGATGAAGTTGGCGCCGCGTCCCGGATGGGGCGTCAGCCCGTTGGTATCGACCAGGGCCGACAGCAGGTTCAGCTTGGTATCGACCACGGCGACCTTGTGCCGCGCATTGGCGGCGACCAGGAAGTAGCGGCCGGTGCTGTCGAACCCGCCGTCGTGCAGGAACCGTTCGGCCCCGATCGTGGTCACCTTGAGGTTCTTCAAGTCCTCGTAGTTGACCATCAGGATCTGGCCGGTTTCCTTGATGTTGACGACGAATTCCGGGTTGAAGTGGCTGGCGACGATGGAGGCGACGCGCGGTTCCGGATGATATTCCTGGGTATCGACGGTCATGCCGCGGGTCGACACCACCTTGATCGGTTCCAGCGTCGGGCCGTCCATGATGACGTATTGCGGCGGCCAGTACGCGCCGGCGATGGCAAGCTTGTCTTCCCAGCCGTGGAACTTCGACGTCTCGATCGAGCGCGCCTCGATCCCGATCTTCAGTTCGGCGACGGTGGTCGGTTCCGACATCCAGAGGTCGATCAGGTCTACCCGGCCGTCGCGCCCGATCACGTAAAGGTAGCGGCCCGAGGCCGACATGCGGGAGATGTGGACCGCATAGCCCGTCTCGATGACCTTGATGATCTGCTTGCTGGCGCCGTCGATCAGCGCGATCTCGCCGGTGTCGCGCAGCGTGACCGAGAACAGGTTGTCCAGGTCCAGCTTGTTCATCTGCTTGGTCGGGCGCTGGGCGACCGGAACCAGCAGCTTCCAACTGCCGCGCATTTCGGCAAGCCCCCATTCGGGCGGCTGGGGCGGTTCGTTCAGCAGGTAGCGCGTCATCAGATCGACCTGACGCTCGGTCAACTGTCCCGAGGTGCCCCAGTCCGGCATGCCGGCGGCAGAACCGTAGGTGATGAAGTCACGTAGATAATCGAACCCCAGCTCGCGGGTCTTGTCCGTGGTCAAAGGCTTGCCGGTAGCGCCCTTGCGCAGCACGCCATGGCAGCCGGCGCAACGCTCGAAATAGATCTGCTTGCCTTCCTCGAACTCGGCGGCGGTAAGCGTGGGCACGCCGGGCTTGCTGCCGCCCTGCTCCATCTGCGCCTTGCCGAGCGTATCCATGCTGGGCTCATAGGGCTGCTTCTTGTCGGCGTGCCCGTCGTCCTTGGCGGCAGCGGCGGTCTCAGCGGCGGTCGCGGAAGCACTGTAGCTGGTGATGCCGACCAGGGCGGTCGAAGCGAGAAGCGCCAGCCCCAGAGCGGTTCCAAAATATCCTAGCTTACTCATCGGGTATTTCCCCATAGAAGAAGTCGCCGTATCAGCTACCACCCGCCCGGCAGGGCGGACTTGACTTTGGTTATTTCCAAGCACGGCGCTCTGAAATTCCCCTGTACGAGCGCACCATGACGCAGGCAGGGCATAGGCCACTTGACCAGGATCAAAAGGGTGGGTGGATATACCCACGTCTCATTTTTGAC
>NZ_JCACHA010000417.1:0-2444 GCF_059503625.1 Skermanella sp. | reverse complement strand
GCTTGCGGAATCAGCGGGATACCGGCAAAAAACGTCGATAAACTCGTGCAGCGAACACGTCCGGACAGGGAGTCCCTCAGATCATGAATTCCGCATCCAGCCGCCTTGGCGCATTTTTGGCGGTGGGCCTCGCCTGTCTCGCCTCTCCGGCCCTTGCCCAGTCCGGTGAAAACAAGCCGGGCGAGATCAAGATCGGCATGATCACCACGTTGTCCGGTCCGGGCAGCGGTCTCGGCAACGACGTCCGCGATGCCTTCGCGCTGGCGGTCAAGGATCTGGGCGGCAGCCTGGGTGGCTTGAAGGCGACCGTGATCGAAGCCGACGACCAGCAGAAGCCCGATGTCGCCAAGCAGTTGGCCGACCGCATGGTCGAGCGCGACAAGGTCGATGTCGTCACCGGCATCATCTGGTCCAATCTGGCCCTGGCCCTGATGCCCAGCCTGGAGCGGGCGGAGGTTTTCTTCCTCAGCCCCAACGCCGGACCGTCGCAACTGGCGGGCAAGCAGTGCAACCCGTTCTTTTTCGGCGTCGCCTATCAGAACGACGGCCAGCATGAGGCCATGGGCCAGCACATGCAGGCCCAGGGGATCAAGCGGGCATATCTGATGGCCCCGAACTACCCGGCCGGCAAGGACGCGCTGACCGGCGTCAAGCGGTTCTTCAAGGGCGAGGTCGTGGGCGAGGTCTACACGACGGTCGGCCAGCTCGACTACGCCGCCGAACTGGCCCAGCTCCGCGCGGCGGCGCCCGACGGCGTCTACATCTTCTATCCCGGCGGAATGGGCATCAACTTCGTCAAGCAGTTCGAGCAGGCCGGTCTTAAGGGCAAGGTGCCGCTGTTCGGGCCGGGCTTCAGCTTCAGCGAGGACTCGCTGCCGGCCATCGGCGACGCGGCGCTCGGCGTCAAGAACACGGCGCAGTGGAGCGGCGATCTCGACAATCCGCAGAACCGGAAGTTCGTCCAGGGGTTCGAGGCCGCCTATAACCGGCTGCCCTCGGTCTACGCGGCCCAGGCCTACGACGTGGCCCTGCTGCTCGACAGCGCGATCCGCAAGACGGGGGGTAACGTCACCGACAAGAACGGCCTGCGCGCCGCCTTGCAGGCGGCGGACTTCAAGTCGATCCGGGGCGACTTCAAGTTCAACGCCAACCACTTCCCGATCCAGGACTATTACCTGCGCGAAGTGGTCAAGGACGATAAGGGACGTTTGACCAACGTGATCCGGGGTACGGTCTTCGAAGACCACGCCGATCCCTATGCCGCCGAGTGCAAGATGTGACCCTGCTTCTGCTGGTCGAGCAGGGGCTCAATGGACTTCAATTGGGAGTGATGCTGTTCCTGATGGCGGCGGGGCTGACGCTCGTCTTCGGCATCATGGACATGATCAATCTGGCGCATGGCTCCTTCTATATGGTCGGAGCCTACCTGACCGCCGCCTTCGCGCCGGTGTTCGACAGCTTCGTGCTGGCGGTGCTCGCCGCCTTGCCGCTGGCGGCTCTGGTCGGCATGGCGGTGGAGGTGGTGGCGCTCAGGACGCTGTATCGGCGAGAACACCTGGATCAGGTGCTCGCGACCTTCGGTCTGATCCTGTTCTTCAACGAACTGGTCCGGATCGTCTGGGGGCCGCAGCCGATCTTCCTGCAACCGCCGCCCTGGCTGTCCGGCACGGTGGAGATCATCCCCGGCGTGCCCTATCCGGCGTTCCGGCTGGCGATCATCGCGGTCGGCTTGGCGGTCGCAGTCTTCCTCTACCTTCTGATCACCCGCACGCGGACCGGCATGCTGATCCGCGCCGGCGCTTCGAACCGGGAGATGCTGGGAGCGCTAGGCGTCGACGTGAAGCGGCTGTACACCCTGGTCTTCGGGTTGGGCGCCGCTCTGGCCGCCCTTGCGGGCGCCATGGCCGGTCCCGTCCTGGCTGTTCAGGTCGGGATGGGCGAGAGCGTGCTGATCCTGACCTTCGTCGTCATCGTTATCGGCGGCCTCGGCTCCGTCCGGGGCGCGCTGGTCGGGGCGCTGCTCGTCGGCATGGTCGATACACTGGCGCGGGCGTTTCTGCCGACGGTGCTGAGGACGATGATGCCGCCTTCCCAGGCCGACGGCATGGGCGCGTCGCTGGCTTCCATGACGATCTATATCCTGATGGCCGCCGTTCTTGCCTGGAAGCCTCGCGGGTTGTTTCCGGCCCATGCGTGACCATCGCCGTGAAACAGTGGCGGTCCTGATCGGGCTGGCCTTCCTGCTGGCATTGCCGTTCCTTGCGGAGGCTGCCGGCAAGGGGTTCTACGTGACCCTGTTCACCCGCATCCTGATCTTCGGTCTGGCTGCCGTCAGTCTCGACCTGATACTTGGCTATGGCGGCATGGTCAGCTTCGGCCACGCCGCCTTCGTCGGGGTCGGCGCCTATGTCGTCGGCATCCTGTCGTGGCACGTCTTCGACGGC
>NZ_JCACHA010000416.1:0-2446 GCF_059503625.1 Skermanella sp. | reverse complement strand
AACCCGTTATGTTAGGGTGGACGGTAGCATAGAGAATTGGCCGCGCAACCCGCTTGTATTCGCATGACTGGCTTGTGCAAAGCAGCAATTAACCATCAATGCGTTAATGGCTGCGGCGATCTGCATTTGAAGGGCGCCAGGAATGTCTTTGAGATCCGTCGTACCCGCCTTGGCTACCCTGGTCCTACTCTCATCCTGCTCCGGCAGCGACAATCAGCCGCGGTGGGAACCGACCGCCGGGACGCAGGGCGTCGCCGAAAGCGAATGCGGCGAGCAGGTGGACATCAAGATGCAGCTGCGCGGATACCCGCGCCGTCCCAGTCCCGAAACACCCCAATTCTCCTATCGCCGCGAGATCTTCGCCAAATGCATGCGCGACAAGGGCTACCAGGAGGAGTGATGCCGGACCGGAACGGCGCCTGCCGTCGTTTCGCCTATTCGGCCGCTTCCGCCTGCCGAACGGCGGCCAGATCGTCCTCCTCGACATGTTGGGGCCGCATCAGGGCGTAGAGGCCGAGGATGCCGACCAGGATCCCGGCCGCGATCATCGGTGCCTGCCAGTCGCCGGTGACGAAACGGTTGACCAGCAGGACGGAGCAGACGATCGCCCCCAGGACCGGGACGAAGACCGGAACCTCGAACCCGCCGGTCGGCTCGCCGGGGCGGAGCTTCAGGATGACCAGGGCGCTGTTGACGATGGCGAAGACAAGCAGCAGAAGCAGCACGGTGGCGGAAGCCAGTTGCGTGATGTCGCCCATCAGCGCCAGTCCCGTGATCAGTGCCAGCAGCACCAGAACCGCCATATGCGGCGTGCGCCGGGTCGAGTGGACCTTGCGCAGGAAGCGCGGCAGCAATCCCTGCTGCGCCATGCCATAGGCCAGTCTGGACGCGGTGACGTAGTTGAGCAGGGCCGTATTGGTCACGGCGAAGATCGTGATGGCGAGGAAGGCCACCGGCGGGAACCAGGGTGCGGCGCGCGCCACCACTTCGGTCAGCGGACCGGCGGCCGAGGAAAGCTCCTGCCAGGGAACGACCGAGACGGCGGTGATGGAGACGGCGATATAGATCAGCGTCGCCGCGACCATCGCCAGGATGATGCCCCAGGGCAGCACCTTGCGCGGGTTCTTGACCTCTTCCGCGACGTTCAGCGTGTCCTCGAACCCGATGAAGGAGAAGAAGGTCAGGACGGCGCCCTGCATCAGCAGAAGCGCCGTGATGCCGCCGATGCCCCCATCGGTCGGAGGGGGAGTTTCCAGCAGATCGGCGGAGCCCCAGTAGCTCATGCCGACCGCTATCACGAGGATCAGCCCGAACGCCTCGACCGTCGTGCAGACGATGTTCAGCCACATGCATTCCTTGATGCCCCGGAAGACGATCCCGGCCAGCAGCAGCAGGAAGCCCAAGGCGATCAGCGTGACCGGCACGCCGTCGAGGAAGGTCAATTGCTGAAGGTTGGCGGCGACCACCCGCGACTGCGTCGCGACGGAGGTAAGGCCGGAGCACATCACCGCCAGCCCGACCACATAGGTCAGCATCGACTGCCGGTACGCCCGCTGCGTGACATAGGCGGCACCCGCCGCCTTCGGATAGCGGGACGCGATCGAGGCATAGGACAGTCCGGTGAGCATCGCCGCGACCATGCTGACCAGGAAGGCCAGCCAGATCGCATTGCCCATCTCGCCCGCCGCCTTGCCGATCAGGCCGTAGACGCCGGCGCCGAGCATGCTGCCCAACCCATAGAACGCCATCTGCACCATGCCGATCGACCGCTGGAGCGGTGGCCCGTCGGTACCCGCGCCAGCCTCGGTTCCCGCGTTCGATGATGTCATGGTCAGTCCCCGCTGTCGGTGAAACCACTGTGCCCGGCGCCTGAGCGGCACCACTGAAGATGGTTTAACAGCGGGAACAAGGAAAAAGCTCAATCAAGCAGACTGCGCGAAAGCAGCGGGTGCCTCTACTTTATGAAGGTGCAGAGTTTCAGCAGTATCAGGCGCCGGTCAGCATATCCAGGGCTGCCAAGATGGCGGTGTCCTCCGGTTGCAGGTTGCCGACACAGGGACCGAGTTCGGAAATCCGGACCGCGCCGGCGAACTGGGTGACCATGACGTGCGGCCGGCCCTCGACGGTGAAGACGGGATTGAGCCTCCCGGCGGGCCGTGGCGCATCGTTGAGCGGCAGCAGCGGTGCCACAAAGCGCGTGCTGAGGTCGCGCAGGATGTTGGCTTGCAGGTCGAGCAGATAACCGGGACCGTCAAGGCGGCGGTGAATGTCGAAGCGCCCCATCAATAAGGCCGGTGCTTGGCCAGCGGAAGGCCATGGACCTCGACATAGGCGTTCGAAGACTCGATGGCCTCGCGGTTCTCCTCCAGCCAGCACTTGTCGCGCAACTCGGCAATCTGCTCAGCCAGACCGCGCTCGCAAGCTCGCGACACATTAATGCCCAAGG
>NZ_JCACHA010000415.1:0-2448 GCF_059503625.1 Skermanella sp. | reverse complement strand
CCGCCCTGTTCGGCCATGACGAAAGCGTCCGCGCCATCGAGCACGTCCTGGCCGCCGGACGCTGACGGGCCATCGACTTGGATTGGGTCATTTTTGGGAAACCAGAATTTTAGTCATAGCGTCCGACGGGAAAATTCCTGCCTGGAGACTCTCGCCCACGTGAAACCACGCCGGAAGGTTCATGCCGGAACGCGCGGCCCGGCAAGGTTCCATCTCTCATCCGCGCAGAATAACACCCTGTCTAATTCATGAAGACGCATTGCCGCGCAAGGCGCTTAGCGAACGGATTACATCTAACGGTGTAACTCCGACTTGCAAAACATTTGTGAAGTAGACATAATCCCGTCCGAATCGCGACCGGGCGGGAGCATGTCTCAGTCGCCCCGCAGAACCAACGACGACACAACTGGGGTGGCACGAACATGACTGATACGAACGATTGGACGCTCCTGCCGCTCGAGCCCGGCGGCACCGTTATCGTCAAGGGCATTCCGGTCCACATGAGCGCCGACGGCAAGCTCCGGGTTCCGCAGGATACGCCCGTGCTGTCGCGCGAGCAGTTGATCCTCGACGAGAAGGACGCCGATACGGCGACCAAGAAGATCTATTACGCGCTCCAGCTCCTCACCCTGGACCCGGTCGGCGCCCCGCAGCATCACGACGCCCTGATCAACCTGCTGGACGACCGGGCCGAAGCGACCGAGCTTCAGCCGGTGCTGCGCAGCCTCGCGATCATCTCCGAACTGGCCCGCAAGGGCGACTATCTCGGCGCTCTCGAACTGACCCGCCACCTGATCCAGTTCGACGACGCGCTGGTGCGCGAGTTCCCCGCCGGCTGAGGCCATAAGACCACGCTTCACCGGACCAGGCATGTCTGAAGAGCACCCGGCGGCCCGTACTTCCAGGGCCGCCCTTGACGCCGCCGAGACCGCCCTGGCCGCCGAGCTGCTTTCCGGAGCGGAGCGGTCTTTTCTGGCAGGCAACCTCGTGATGGCCGGCTGGTTGTGCGAGGAAATCCTGCAAACCGATCCTGACGATCCCGGCGCCCTGCACCTGCTCGGCCTGATTGCCGAGCGGGAACGGCGGCTGACCGACGCCAGCGCGCTGTGGCGTCAGGCCCTGTCGGCTCATCCCTATTCCACGCCCGTCTGGCTGAGCCTCGCGACGCTTCACCGGACCACCGGAAACCGCGAAGCGGCGATCCTGTGCTACCGCTGCCTGCTGGCGGTCGATCCGGCGGACCGTGACGGCTGGTACAACCTGGGCAACGTGCTGTTCGACGGCGGACTGGCCGAAGCGGCCGCCGAGGCGTACCGGCGCGCCCTGCTGCTCGATCCGCATCACAGCGAGTCGTGGCACAACCTGGGCGTCGCCCGCCATGCGCTGGGACAGAACGACCGAGCGCTGGCGGCATTGCGGCGCGCGGTGGCGCACCGGCCGGACAACCATTCCACATATCACCACATCGCCCTGATCCGGTTCCGCACCGGCGACCTTGACGGGTCGCTGCGAGCGCTGGGGCGGCAGGCGCGCCTGGCGCCGCATGCGGTGGATTGCAGCCTGATGCGGCTGCTGGCGATAGCGCTGCGCGACGCCGGACGGACCGGCGAGGCGATCCCGCTGACGACGCTGGTGGTCCGGCACCGGCCCGACGACGTCGACCTGCGGCACTGCCTGGGCATGCTGCACTCGGCGCTGCACGACATCGCGGCGGCGGAAGCCATCTTCCGGACGGCACTGCGCTACGGCCCGGCCGACCCCTTCGTGCTGAACTCCTACGGCGTCCTGCTGAACGGCATCGGCGAACCGCTGGCCGGCGCCCGGCTGCTTGCCCGCGCGCTGCTGCTTCAGCCCGCGAATCCGGAGATGCACAGCAACCTGCTGCTGACCCGCCAATACGACCTGACGCAAAGCGCCGCCGACCTGAAGCGCCTGCATGCGGTCTGGCGCGAGCGCCACGGGCCGTCCGGGCGGGTTGGAGCGCAGATGCCGCCCGTTCCGGACCGCGATCCCGATCCGGAACGGAAGCTGCGGATCGGTTACGTCTCAGCCGATTTCGGGCAGCATCCGGTGGGGTTTTTTCTTATCGGCGTCGTCCCGCGTCACGACCGCTCCCGGTTCGAAGTCCATTGCTACTCGTCGCGCCGGCACGCCGACGCGATGACCGCCCGGTTCCGCGACTACGCCGACCGCTGGCACGATGTCGCCTCGCTCGACGGCCTTCCGCTCGCGGAGAAGATACGGGGCGACGGCATCGACATCCTGGTCGACCTGTCGGGCCATACGGCGAACAACAGGCTGCAAGCCTTCACCTACCGGCCGGCGCCGGTCCAGGCGACCTGGGCGGGCTATGTCGGCACGACCGGCATCGGGGAGATCGACTACCTGATATCCGACCCGCGCCAAACCCCGGAAGGCTGCGACGGCGACTACGTCGAGCGGATCGTC
>NZ_JCACHA010000414.1:0-2452 GCF_059503625.1 Skermanella sp. | reverse complement strand
CAGGCCGTGTGAAAACGTACTCCACTGTGAGCCTACATGGGAAAGCGAGGTGATCCGTAGCCTTTGCGCGTTCAGACGCTCATTGAGAGAAGCCCGAGCGATCCTGCTACCGTGCCCAAGCCGGACGGCGACAGCATCCCTTGGAGCTTCGCCAAGGCCACCCCAGCGTCCGTTGCGGCGCGGGTAGCGTGGGAGGGGATCGTCTTCCAAGTCTTCCACGCCTCGCCGTCGCGGGTGCCGACGAGGGTTCCGTCCTCCTGCACGGTGACGGCGTAGACCGAGCCCCCGGACTTGAAGGTGAAGTCCTTCACCTTCAGCGTGCCCGAAGCCTGCCCGGTGGCGGCCGCCTGCTCATCGGTCACCGCCCGCACGTCGATGCCGCTCTCGCCGAACTCTCGACCGAGACGGGTCGCGGAGTAGGCGAGATACTTCATGGAGGCCATCTTCTCGGCCTCAGCCTTCTCCGGCCCGGCGATCTTGGCGAACTTTGCCCAATCGACCTGCGCCACGGCATCAGCGATGTCGTTGTGCGTCTTGACCGCCTCAGCGAGCGAGTTGACGCGCTGCTCCGCCGTTTTGTCACCGGGGTGGGAGACAGCGGACAGGGTGCCCGGATTAATCGAGAGCACCACGGCGGGCGAGGGCGGCGTGACCGATGGGATCGCGAGGGCCGCACTGGCAGTCTCAGCCACAGCAGAGACTGCAGCGGTGCGCGTCATGGTACTGGCTTGGCTGATGGCCGGGCTTGCCGCGGCGGTGATGGTCATGACGCGGGCTCCTTCAGCATATCCTGCAAGGCAGCCGTTAAGAAACCGTCACACCTGTCTCTCGCGCCCGGCGAACGTGAACATTGGCAAAGTGCCCAGATCCACGGAACGACGCTGATCTGCTACGCTAGAACCCTGCCGTTCCGGAGGTTGGGATGAAGCGTTTCGTCGAGGGTGCGGACCGCCGCCAGGTGACGCTCCTGCCGCCCTGCCTCGACGACTACGTGACGGAGGATAACCCGGTCCGCGTGGTCGAGGTGTTCGTCGACGAGCTGGACCTGGGCGCCCTGGGCTTTGCGGGTGTGGTGCCCGAGGCAACGGGCCGTCCCTCCTACCACCCCGCGACCATGCTGAAGCTTTATCTTTACGGTTACCTGAACCGGGTGCAGTCGAGCCGACGCCTGGAGCGCGAGGCCGGGCGTAACTTGGAGCTGATGTGGTTGACCGGGCAACTCGTGCCGGATTTCAAGACCATCGCCGAGTTCCGCCGCGACAACGGCCTGGCCATCCGTGCCGTCTGCCGCCAGTTCGTCCTGCTGTGCCGCAAGCTGGACCTGTTCACGGACGCCGTGGTCGCGATCGACGGCAGTAGGTTCAAGGCGGTGAACAACCGCGATAAGAATTATACGCCCGCCAAGCTCCAGCGCCGAATCGAGCAGGTCGAGGAGAGCATCGCCCGCTACATGGCCGCTATGAACACGGCCGACCGGCAGGAGAACGAGGTTTCTCAGGCCAAGTCGGCCCGGCTCAAGGACAGGGTCGCCGCCCTGCGTGAGCAGGTCCGGCAGTTCCGCGCCATGGAGGAGAACATCAAGGACGCGCCTGACCGGCAGGTCTCGTTGACTGACCCGGACGCGCGCTCGATGGCGACCAGCGGCAAAGGCAGCGGCATTGTCGGCTACAACGTGCAGGCAGCCGTCGACACCAGGCACCACCTGATTGTGGCGCACGAGGTCACCAACCTGGGCTACGACCGCGGCCAGCTCTCCGGCATGGCCCGCCAGGCGCGTGAGGCGATGGACCACGCCACGCTCACTGCCATCGCCGACCGCGGCTACTACAAGGGCGAGGACATCCTGCTGTGCGAGCAGGACGGCATGACGCCGATGGTGCCGAGGATCCTCACCTCAGGCGCCAAGGCCGACGGAAGGTTCGGCAAGCAGGACTTCGTCTACCTGCCCGCGCAGGATGCTTACCGGTGCCCTGCGGGAGAAACCATGAAGTGGTGGTTCAACCGCATCGACGAGCACGGGATGACCCTGCGCCACTACTGGACGACCAAGTGCCCAGACTGCCCGATCAAGGCCCAGTGCACGCCCGCCAAGATGCGCCGCGTCACGCGCTGGGAGCACGAGGGGGTACTGGATGCCATGCAGCACCGGCTCGACCAGGCACCGGACACCATGCGCATCCGCAGACAGACCGTCGAGCATCCATTTGGCACGCTGAAAGCCTGGATGGGTTCAACCCACTTCCTGACCCGAACGCTGAAGCGGGTCGGCACGGAGATGAGCCTCCACGTGCTGGCCTATAACATGAAGCGGGTCATCGCGATCCTGGGCGCCGGGCCGCTGATCCAAGCCATGAGGGCCTGAACCCCCGAAGCGGCCTGACCAAACCTCTTGTCGGAAAAGCCAGGCTCGCCCTTGAGCATCTGACCGCGAACACGTTTTCCCACGGCCTCG